>CAJUFW010000032.1:0-3884 GCA_910585655.1 uncultured Lachnospiraceae bacterium | reverse complement strand
ATGTGACTGGAGTTCAGACGTGTGCTCTTCCGATCTGGCGGTCGTATGACAGAAACACAGCGTATTTTAATGATCATGGTGGTGTTGGGTGTTCTTTCCTGGACTGGTCTTGCAAGGCTCGTGCGTGCGCAGGTCTTGTCGGAACGTGAGCAGGAATTTGTAACGGCAGCCAGAGCGATGGGCGTTAAACAGATGTCAATTGTATTTAAACACATCATTCCAAATGTGATTTCGGTTATTATCGTACAGGCGACGCTTTCTTTCGCAACGTCGATGCTGACAGAGAGTAGTCTTTCTTTCTTAGGCTTTGGTGTGGCGTTGCCGCGACCAACCTGGGGAAATATGCTTACGGGTTGTTTTAACTCGGTAGTCATCCAGAACTATTGGTGGAGATGGGTATTCCCGTCTATCATCCTTGGTATTTGTGTAATTTGTATCAATCTGATCGGCGACGGCTTGCGCGACGCAATCGATCCGAAATCTAACGAAAGGTAGGAGAATACAATGGCATTACTGGAATTACAGGATTTGCATACATTTTTCAGTACAAAGCGTGGTACTGTAAAAGCGGTAAACGGGGTATCCTACCATGTAGAGGAAGGAAAAACCCTTGGAGTCGTAGGGGAGAGCGGAAGCGGCAAGAGCGTTTCGGCAATGAGTATTTTAAAGCTATTAGACGGCAATGGTTATATTGACAGCGGCAAGGTTATTTTCGACGGAAGAGATCTGGCAGAGGTATCCGTAAAGGATATGTGTAAAGTCAGGGGAAATGAGATTTCTGTCATTTTCCAGGAGCCGATGACCAGCTTAAATCCGATTTTTACGATAGAACGGCAGGTAGCAGAACCATTTATCATTCACCAGGGTTTAAAGAAAAAAGAAGCCAGACGAATGGTCGTGGAAATGCTTTCCGCGGTAAAGATTCCGAATCCGGAGGCAGTGGCACAACAGTATCCGCATCAGCTTTCCGGCGGAATGAGACAGCGTGTCATGATCGCTATGGCGTTGGCATGTCGTCCGAAGCTGTTGATTGCAGACGAGCCGACGACGGCGCTTGATGTAACCATTCAGGCACAGATTCTGCGTCTGATGAACGAATTAAAAGACAGCAACGGAACTTCGATTCTGTTTATTACTCACGACTTGGGCGTTATCAAGGAAATGGCAGACGATGTGGCTGTTATGTACTGCGGTCAGGTAGTGGAAATGGCAGATGTGAGGACGATATTTGGTAAAGAAAATCCATATTCTCATCCATATACAGAAGGATTGATGGTATCCATCCCAAGGCTGGATACCCCGACCGGGGTACGTTTGGAGGCGATTCCTGGCGCAGTGCCGCACCCATTGGATCTGCCAAAGGGATGTAAGTTTGCGCCAAGGTGTAAATATGCCACCGATAAATGCCGGGCAGAGGAGCCTGCATTAGAAGAAATTGAGTCAGGTCATACGATTCGCTGCTTCTATCCGGAGAAAGGAGTGAGAACTCATGGAAAATAAGCAGGATAAAAAAGTACTGCTGCATTTGGAGGACTTAAAGCAGTATTTCCCGGTAAAGAAGGGAATGGGCGGTGAACAGCTCTATGTCAAAGCTAACGATGGGATTTCCTTAGATATCTATGAGGGAGAGACCTTCGGACTGGTAGGGGAAAGCGGCTGCGGAAAGTCAACGTTGGGGCGCGTTATTTTACAGCTTTACCATCAGACGGCAGGACGTACCCTTTATTACGGACGGGATATTGACGAGATGGCTCCTCACTATGTGGAGGACACGTTAAAGAACCTGCCGGATCGGAAAAAGAAATGGCAGGAGGCTGTGCAGAAAGAGGCGGCGGCAAAAGCGCATTATGAGGCGCAGAATCCGGACAGCGAGGAAGGCTATCAGGCGCTAGAAGCCTGGAGAGCGGCGCAGCGAGAGGAAAGAGAGCAATATTTGGATATCGTAGAGCTAATCGGCGGATTTTTTGTGTCGGACAATTTAGCGGAAGTATCCCCGATTTTATTAAAGGAACACAAATTGGCAGCAGAGGGGTATCGCCTGCGAACCAAAATCCACGATTTGCAGGTGGCATTTGATGCAAAGCCGTCGGAAAGCAAGAAAAACAAAATTGATAAAAACCAGGAGCTGTTAGAGCAAAACGAAAAAGAATTGTCTGCGGCAAGAGAGGAAATTTATCGTTTGTTAGAGACAGTAAAAAAGCATCCGGACTATGAAAAACATGCGGCGTATCGGGATAAAGGGGTCAATTTAGCGAAGCTCTCCGAAAAGGAAATCCGCTTTTTACGGAAGGATTTGCAGTTGATCTTCCAGGATCCATACTCCTCTCTTAACCCACGTATGACCGTAGGGCAGATCATCGGCGAGGGGCTTTTGGCGCATAAATATTTTCAGAAAAACGATGAGAAGATGCAGGATTATATCCTACAGACAATGGAAGACTGCGGATTGGCGCCGTATTTTATCCATCGTTATCCACATCAGTTTTCCGGTGGACAGAGACAGCGTATCGGCATTGCCCGTTCTCTGGCATTAAAGCCTAAGTTCGTCGTTTGCGACGAGGCTGTTTCTGCATTGGATGTGTCGATTCAGTCCCAGGTTATCAACCTGCTTTTAGACTTAAAGGAAAAGGAAAACCTGACCTACCTGTTTATTTCGCATGATTTAAGTGTTATTAAGTACATCAGCGACCGTGTAGGCGTGATGTATTTAGGCAATATGGTGGAGTTGGCGACAACGGAAGAGCTTTATGAGCATCCGACCCATCCATATACCGAGGCGTTGCTCTCCGCTATTCCGACAACAGATTTGGACGACAACCGCGAAACGATTATCTTAGAGGGAGATATTCCTAGCCCAATCAAGCCGCCGACCGGCTGTAAATTCCATACCCGCTGCCGTTATTGTACAGATATCTGTAAGCAGGTAACGCCGGTGATGGACGAAGTAGCGCCAGGGCATTTTGTGGCATGTCATCATAAGCTGGGCATATACAGCGACGAAAAGTAGGGAAGGAGCGGAGCCGCAATGCTTTTTCAGAAGAAGCTGGATCGAAGTTTTGAGTACCTAAAAGAAGAGGGAGAAAAACACGGAGAAACGCTCCGGGACGCCAGAAAACGGGACGAACATATGAAGCTGGAAAAGACGGATATCCCAGCCATGATTATTTCTGCCCTGATGGTATTCGGTCCTATTTTTCTGGTGCTGGTGATTCTTATGTTCCTGTGCCTAAGATAAGTGATGAAAAAGAATTCCACAAAAAGGGAGACAATCCGGAACAAACAGATTGTCTCCTTTGTCATTTCATAAAACTTTAGAGCATTTCCTCTAAAGTAGCTCGAACCGCCTTAATAAACGCTTCTGTATTCAACGGCGTAACCTCTTTCAAAGTCGTAATCAACGCCAAATCTTTTGTCATCTTTCCGGCTTCTACGGTAGCGATACAGGCTGCTTCTAACTTATCGGAAAAATCCATCAGAGCAGTATTACCGTCTAATTCGCCTCGTTTACGCAAAGCGCCTGTCCAGGCGAAGATGGTAGCGATGGAGTTCGTAGACGTTTCTTCTCCTTTTAAATGCTTATAGTAATGGCGCTGTACCGTTCCGTGGGCGGCTTCATATTCATAAACGCCCTTTGGAGAAACCAGGACGGAGGTCATCATCGAAAGAGAGCCAAAGGCTGTCGCCAGCATATCGCTCATAACATCGCCGTCATAGTTCTTACATGCCCAGATATAGCCGCCTTCGGAGCGGATCACACGGGCAACGGCGTCGTCGATCAACGTATAGAAATATTCAATGCCCAGCTTTTCAAACTGCGTGGCATATTCTTTTTCATAAATTTCCTGAAAAATATCTTTAAAAGTATGGTCGTATTTTTTAGAAAT
>CAJUFW010000031.1 GCA_910585655.1 uncultured Lachnospiraceae bacterium | reverse complement strand
CATTTGCTCCAGCCAAAATTTCTCCATTTAAAATAACTCCGCCGCCGACACCGGTTCCTAAAGGAATCATGACGCTGCTTTGAAAGCCCTTCGCGCCGCCCTGCCACTGTTCGCCTAGCGCAGCAACATTAGCATCGTTTCCTACTGCCGTCGTCAAACCGATTAACTTTTCCATCTCCGCCTTGACCGGAGTCGTTCCCCAGCCTAAGTTGACACATTCAAACACGACTCCATCTGCCCCTACCGGACCCGGTATGCCGATACCGACACCGACGAACTCCTCCTTTGTCAGATTCTTTTCTGAAAGTTTCTGCTCCAAGGATGCTGCTACATCCGTAAGAATCGCTGCTCCGCCGTTTGCCTTTGAGGTCGGGATCTCCCATTTGTCCAACAATTCTCCCTCACAGGTAAACAGCCCAAGCTTTACCGATGTTCCTCCGATGTCTACGCCAAAACAATACTTTTTCACAGTTTTTTCCTCCCTTTCTCTTTCTTTATTCTTTTTATTCCTCTTTTACAGATCGCCCTGGTTCCGCTTCATCATATTGTTGGTTACGCTGTTGTACAGCTCCCTAGCCGCGTTATAACCCATCCGCTTCTGACGGTAATTTACCGCAGCAGACTCACAGATGATCGCCAAGTTCCGCCCAGGACGGATCGGAATGGAATGACAGACTACTTTATTGCCCAAAAACTCTGTATATTGTTCCTCTAACCCCATTCGGTCATATTCCTGGTTTCGGTTCCACTCTTCTAACTTAATCACCAGGTCAATGCTCTGGGTATTTTTTACACTTTCCACACCAAACAAGGTCTTGACGTTGATAATTCCGATTCCGCGCAGCTCGATAAAATGCCTTGTAATATCCGGCGCGCTTCCTACTAACGTCTCGTCACTCACCTTGCGGATCTCTACGACATCATCTGATACCAGACGATGCCCACGTTTGATTAGTTCCAATGCCGCCTCGCTTTTCCCGATGCCGCTTTCGCCCATAATCAATACACCCTCGCCATAGACGTCCACTAAAACGCCATGGATGGAAATACGCGGCGCCAGCTCTACGCTCAGCCAACGGATCAGCTCCGACATAAAAGCTGTCGTCGTTTTACATGTCCGCAAAATCGGCACACCCTGTTTCGTAGCATGCTCCTCCAGACCCTCCGGCAAATCCAAATCCCGGCAAAATACGATACAAGGCACCTGATGATCCAAAAGTCTGGAAACGACCTCCATCCTTCGTTCCTCACTCATTTGCTTCATATACGCATATTCCACATACCCGATGATCTGGACACGCTCCGCATCAAAATAATCAAAAAATCCTGCTAGCTGCAAAGCCGGTCGGTTCACGTCCGTATGAGAAATCTTGATCTCGGAAATATCAATCTCCGGCGTGCAGTTCTCCAGATCCATCTTTTCTATCATGTCCTTTAAGGCAACGCTGTACATTCTCTCCTCCATTCTGCCAGATAGCCGCAAAGCAGCCGTGTTGGCGGTATAGTATCCCCTACGTTCCCAGCTTCTTTTCATTCTATCATACGGGAATCCAAATTGCAACGAAAAACATTATTCGTCTGCCGGATGAAAAAAGGCATAAACCGCTCTTGCTGCCTGCTCATTCATCGACGGCACCTGCGCCAATTCCTCCTCTGACGCCGCTTTGATGGCATCCAACGACGGATAATGCTTCATCAGCGCGCGTCTTCTGGTCTTACCGATTCCTTTGATATCGTCTAAAATCGAATGCACCTGTGTTTTTCCCCGCAGGCTTCGGTGGTATTCAATCGCAAAACGGTGCGTCTCGTCCTGAATTCTCGTAATCAAATGAAACAGCTCACTGGAAGTATCGATCGGCACTTCCTGATTCTGATAATAAATTCCCCTTGTGCGGTGATTATCGTCTTTGACCAGCCCGCAGACCGGAACCGAAAGCCCTAACGTTTCCAACACCCGTAGCGCCACGTTGACCTGTCCCTTGCCGCCGTCCATCAAAATCAGATCCGGATAACGGGTAAAACTACCAAGCTCCGTATCCACACCTTTTTCCCGCAAACGTTCTTCCTCCTCTATCCCATGAAGGAAACGTCTGGTCAACATTTCTTCCATAGAGGCGTAGTCGTCCTGCCCCTGGACGCCCTTGATCCGAAACTTCCGGTAATCGTTCCGCTTCGGTTTTCCATCCTCGTAAACCACCATGGAACCGACCGTTTCAAAGCCGCTGATATTGGAGATATCATACGATTCCATACGGCGCGGCTCCCCAAGAGAAAGAAGCTTTCCTAACTGCCTGACGGCGCCTAACGTCCGTTCCTTTTCCCGTTTGATTTTTTCACTGTCCTGCTGCAGCACCAAAGAAGCATTTTTTGCTGCCAAAGCCACCAGCCTTGCCTTTTCCCCCTTTAACGGGACATGGATATGAACCTTACTTCCTCTTCTGGCAGAAAGCCATTCCATAATCAGATCCGGCTCGGCAATTTCCTCTTCTATCAACAATTCCTTTGGAATCAGCGGCGTCCCGGAATAAAACTGCTTGATAAAAGCCGTCAAAACCTCCGATCGCTCTTCCTCCCCGACGCCGGTCAGATGAAAATGCTCTCGTCCAATCAATTTTCCGGAACGAACAAAAAAGACTTGCACTACCGCTTCGCCCTCAGCCCTTGCCAACGCCAAAATATCCCGATCCTCCTGTTCGGAATTGCTGTTGATCTTCTGCTTTTCCGACATCCGTTTGACACTCTGCATCATATCCCGGAAAGAAGCTGCCTCCTCAAACTCCATCTTTGCCGCCGCCTGCTGCATTCTTTCTTCCAGATACTGCAGCACTTGTGTATAATGCCCCTCTAAGAAGGCGATAACCTGACTAATCCTTTCCCGGTAATCCTGTTCAGAGATATAGCCGGCGCAAGGAGCAGGGCAGCGTCCAATCTGATGATTCAGACAGGGACGCCCTTTTCCGATATCCTGTGGCAGATTTCGGCTGCAGGTACGAATCCCGTATATCTTATGCACCAATTCTAACGTTTCCTTAATCGACGTCGTATACGGACCAAAATACTTGGCTTTATCCCGTTTCATCTGACGGGCAATAAATACTTTGGGAAAGGCTTCGTTTACCGTCACTTTGATATATGGATAACCTTTGTCGTCTTTGAGCATTGTATTGTATTTTGGACGATGCTCCTTGATTAGATTACACTCCAATACCAATGCCTCGACTTCGGAATCCGTAATGATGTACTCAAAATAAGCGATCTGGGATACCATTTTGCGGATCTTTGGCGTATGCCGGTTCCCGTTTTGAAAATATTGCCGTACCCGGTTTTTTAGGCTGATCGCTTTTCCTACATAGATAATGCTATCCTGTTTGTCGTGCATGATATAAACTCCCGGCTTTGCCGGGAGTTTTTTTAATTCCTCCTCTAAATGAAAAACATCCGCTTCCATGATCACTCCTTTTGTTCCTCACTCTTTTCCCCGTCTCCGCGGATTTCCCGGTAAATCCTCATAAATTCTTCTCCGGTAATCGTCTCCTGTTCCGTCAGAAACGCAGCAATCCGATCCAGTACCTCCCGATTTTCTGCCAACAGCCGCTCCGCCTTGTCATAGGCTTCCTTTAAAATCCGCATGACTTCGGAATCAATCTCGGCAGCCGTCGCGTCTGCGCAGTTGCTGACCGGACGTCCGTCCAAATAGCGGTTTTCAATAGACTCTAACCCAATCAAGCCAAATTTTTCAGACATTCCGTACTGTGTCACCATCGCTCTGGCAATCGACGTCGCTTTTTCAATATCGTTAGAAGCTCCGGTAGTAACGGAACCAAAGACGACCTGCTCGGCTGCCCGACCGCCAAGAAGCATCACCAGACGAGTCTGCAGTTCTTCCTGACTCATCAGATATTTTTCCTCCTCCGGCACCTGCATCACATACCCGAGCGATCCCATCGTCCGCGGAACAATAGTGATTTTTTGTACCGGCTCTGCATTTTTTTCCAATGCAGTAATCAACGCATGCCCAACTTCATGGTATGCTACGATTTTCTTTTCCTCATCTCCTAAAATCCGATCCTTTTTCTCCTTCCCGGCAATGACCACCTCTACCGCTTCAAACAAATCTGCCTGAGATACCGACTTACGACCATCCTTGACCGCCATAATCGCCGCCTCGTTGATCATATTAGCCAGATCGGAACCAACCGCGCCGGACGTCGCCATAGCAATCGCATCCAAATCAACGGTTTCATCCATCAGCACATCCTTGGCATGTACCTTCAGTACGTCGATTCGCCCCTTTAAATCCGGCTTATCGACAATGATTCTCCGATCGAACCGCCCCGGACGCAGCAGTGCCTTATCCAATACCTCCGGACGATTTGTCGCGGCTAAAATCACCAAGCCTTTGGAAGAATCAAACCCATCCATCTCGGACAAAAGCTGGTTTAACGTCTGTTCCCGTTCGTCGTTGCCGCCTCCTCCATAATGGGAATCGCGGCTTTTTCCAATCGCATCTACCTCGTCAATAAAAATGATACACGGAGCCATCCCCTGTGCCTGCTTAAACAAATCCCGCACACGGGAAGCGCCCACACCAACGAACATCTCTACAAAATCGGAACCGGAAAGAGAGAAAAACGGCACTTTTGCTTCTCCTGCCACTGCCTTGGCAAGCAGTGTTTTTCCTGTACCCGGAGGTCCTACTAACAACGCCCCCTTAGGCAGCTTGGCGCCGATCTCTGTGTATTTCCCCGGATTATGCAAAAAATCCACCATTTCCGTCAAAGACTCTTTTGCCTCTTCCTGCCCCGCTACGTCCTGAAACGTCACTCCGGTTTCCTTTTCGACGTATACTTTAGCCGTACTTTTGCCGACGCCCATTCCCATCATGCCGCCGCTTTTATTGATCATACGGAATACAAAATACATCACGACCCAAATCCCGACAAACGGCAAAATATAAACCAGAAAAAACTGTAAAATACTGGCTCTGGTATCCTGTACCGGAGCGTTGACGGTCACTCCTGCCGCCAAAAGCTTAGCTACCATCTCCTGATCGCCTACATAACCTGTATAATAGCTGATAGAATATAATGGCGATTCCTGTTTTTTTGGCACCACAACAATACGGGAATCAGTGAGGCTGACGGACACGACTTCCCCCTGCTCCACCATCTCCATAAATTCATTGTAGGTAATTTCTCTGTTTGTACTCTGGCGTACCAGATTCATAAAAAAAGAAAAAAACAAAAAGATGACAACTGCTGCGATTAAACCAATGATACCAAGCTTCTTATTTGGATTTGGCTTTGGATTGTTATTATTTTCATTCATTCTGTGTATGTTCTCCTGTCTGCCCTCCGGCATATTTTTCCGATTTCTGCGCATACAACGCCGCCTAAATGCCAGCAAAAACCTCCCGAAGCCTCTGCTGCTTCTTTTATTATAGTGTTTCTTGCAGCAGAAAGCAAGGAAGGTTTCTGAATTTTTTGTGTTTTGATTCTAAACTTTTTATAACGCAGCCAAAATCCGATCTAACAGGACGTGGGCCGCTTCCTCCTTGCTCATAAGAGGAAGCTCCTCCTCCCCTTCCGGTGTAATCAGCGTCAATACATTCGTATCTACGCCAAATCCAGCTCCTTTTTGTTTTAAGCTGTTAGCCGCTATCATATCAAGATGTTTTTTTACCAGTTTTTTTCTGGAATTTTCTATCAAATTCTCTGTCTCCATCGAAAAACCGCATAAAAACTGCTCTTTCTTATGCTCTCCTAAATATCCTAAAATATCCGCTGTTCGCTTTAACGGCAATGTCATGCCGCCTTCCGTATCCTCTTTTTTCTGCTTTTCGCTGCTGTACTCTGCCGGAGTATAATCTGCCACGGCAGCCGCTTTTATAATAATGCCCTGATTCTTGGCCTCCTGTTTGACCGTCTCAAACATCTTGACGGCGCTTTCTGCCGGAAGCACCCGAACAAACATCGGCGGCTCTACTTCCAGATGCCCTGCCACCAACGTAACCTCTGCCCCACGCAGCATACATTCCTTCGCAATCGCGCAGCCCATCTTTCCGCTGGAATAGTTGGTCAGAAACCGAACCGGATCGATGTCCTCTCTTGTCGCTCCTGCCGTTACCAGCACTCGCTTTCCGACCATATCCTTTGTTCTGGCGACCTCTTTTAAAATATATTGGAGTAACACCTCCGCTTCCGGCATTTTTCCTACCCCGATATCCCCGCAGGCAAGCCATCCGGAAGCCGGTTTTATCACTTCCATCCCAAACTGTTCCAGACGCTTTAAATTATCCTGGACGATAGGATTTTGATACATATTGGTATTCATAGCCGGCGCGATGATTTTATGACAGGTACACGCCATAATCGTCGTCGTCAGCATATCATCCGCAATTCCGCACGCCAGCTTTCCGATCACGTTGGCGCTTGCCGGAGCGACCAGCACGACGGAAGCCTCCTTTGCCAAAGCCACATGCTCCACACTGTATTGGAAATTCCGGTCAAACGTATCGATCAGGCATTTCCGTCCGGTCAGCGTCTCAAACGTAATCGGATGGATAAAATTTGTCGCATTTTTCGTCATCAACACCTGAACATTGGCATGAAGCTTTACAAGGCTGCTCGCCAGTCCTGCTATTTTATAAGCGGCAATGCTTCCTGTTACAGCCAAAACTACCGTTTTTCCTTTTAACATCCCAGTCCTCCTGCTTTTTTCATACTGTTTCTTATGTTTTCTGCGCCAGGCAGACTTGCAGTTTGCCGTTCCTTAACGGCTTTTTAACGGTTCTGATTCATGTCGTAAATAATCCGCAGACCTTTTAAAAGCAAATGAGAATCCAGCTCGATCTTCTTTTTGCAGTGCGGCACTACGACACCGGAAAGACCACCGGTAGCAATCGCCGTTACCGGCATCCCCAGTTCCTCCTCGATTCGCTCCAACAGCCCGTCCAGGCAAGCGGCGTTTCCTTCTATCACACCGCTCTTCATGCAGTCTATCGTATTGCTCCCAATTACTTTTTTCGGTCCGTCCAGACTGATTTTCGGAAGCTGGGAAGTCCCTGCCACCAGAGAATCCAGCGCCGTCCGCAGTCCCGGCAGGATCATTCCGCCGATATACTGCCCTTTTTCATTTAACACGGAAATCGTCGTCGCAGTCCCCATATCAATCACCGCAAGCGGCGGCTTATGCTCTGCCAAACCTGCCACCGCGTCTACCACCAAATCCGCTCCAAGCTGCGCCGGATTGTCAATTGTAATATGCAGCCCGTTTTTCACCCCGGGACCGACTACTAATGGCTCAATCCCGACCAGCTTTTTTACTGCAGAGCAAATACACTCGGTAAGCGGCGGTACTACCGAAGAAAGGATACTGCCTGTAATTTCCTCCGGTTTTATGCCATGTAACTCAAACATATTTTTAAAATCGATCGTATATTCCAAATCGGTTTTTTTATGGTTTGTGGAAATACGCTCTTCAAAAAGAATGTTTTTTCCTTCCATACATCCTAATACAATGTTGCTGTTTCCCATATCAATTGCAAATAACATGTTACCACCTCCGTTACTGCTGCGGATAGGCGCTGAGCATAATATAGTCCTCTTCTATCATGTACCAAAAAATACCCACATTTCCTATCGACACATAATCGCCTTCCTCTTCCATAGACTGTTTCAGAGCTGCTTCCAGTTCGGATACATCTATATCCTCTATCACAGCAACCGCCTTGGCAAGCAGTGTGCAGGCACGTTCTATATTGGTATCACCGACTTCCAGGTTCTGAATCTCCTCGCTAACGCTGTCAGCCGCTACGCTTAGATAGTAGATATATTCCTCTCCTTCTTCATGCCACTCTAACATCTTACTATAATAACTGGAAACATAAGGCTCATAACCGTAAATCTGGTTGGATTCATACGGCTCGCCCTCTTTCATCTGTTCTCCATATGCTTCCTTGGCTAACTGTTCAAACTCTGCTGCTTTATCCGCTAACTTCTTGTTCGGAAATACCGAATATCCCGTACTAGGCTTTCCTGCTGCAAGGATTTCCTCCTTGAGTGGGTCAAAGCTTACCCAGCCGTCTTCATCTACGGCATAACCGGTATAACCAGTAAAATCTGTTTCTGAATCTACTGTTCCCTGAGCGCTTCCTCCTTCTGTTTCCTCTCCTGGCAGACGGTCTCCTTCCAAGCCTAAGTGATCGTCCAGACTCTCTAACAACGCTTCCTTTAACATAGTTCCACTCATATTAGCGCCAAATATCATCTGAAGCATCTTATCAACGTCTGGATTTTCCAAAACCTGCTCCAAAAAGCCTTCCATATCACACAGCTCCAGATAATCTGCCACCTGCTCTTCGTCTGTGATCTCATAAGACTGATCCGGTATCTCAAACTCCTGGTACTCCTTGTCACTGATGCTAAACTCCAGCTCACCCAAACTCAGATTTCCCATCAGCAGTTCTAAAGCCATTCTCTGTTTTTCCTTTGTCGTATCTATCTCGACGCCAATCCCCATTCCCTGGAATGCCTCGGAATTTAAAACTGCATGACAATAGAAGCTCCCGTCTTTTCCTATTTGATAGCCATCGTAAATCAACTCTGCCGACATGGTTTCTCCCAGATTCGTAACATCCATCGTTACAACGCCTTTCCTTCCTTCACCGTCCGGCTCGGACGTATAATGGAAGGAGATCATATCTTCCCTGTCTACGCCAAACTGAACATGCCCTTCCGACTTTTCTCCCTTGCCCTTTGACCAAATCGCCTGAATCATCGGCTGCTGCATATTAGAAGTCTGTATTTCTACAAAACCTGCATCCTTTTCTCCACCCAAACGAATCGTCAAAAGCAGTTCCTGTGATTCTTCCAGGATCAAAACTTCCTTGCTCTGTTCTAACAGTTTGATGGTTTCGTTTAAACCGGAACGATATTCGGCGATATCCATTCCACCGTTTTTCACCATATAATCCTCAAGCTCTCTCTGGTTTTGCAGCCATTTTAACATTTCCAGTAAGCAGTCCGTCAGCTCCAATTCCGTCCAGGACGCTTCATAGAGATCGATCTTTGCCTTCACACCACCGAGTTCTTTTTGGTGATTTTTCTGCACCGTAACATTTTTTGGCGCATGAGCTACCCAGATATCCTTTAAGCCAATCAGCAGCTCCTCTATTATCTCCGGAGGCATGGTAGCTGTCGCCGAATTAAATGAACCGCCAAACACCCCGTTGTACTCTCCCGGAAAAAGACTGTCATAATTCTCTTCTTCTATATAATCCATGATGTCCATTGAGAGGTATTCTTCGCTAAGCTGCGGAATACGGGCAAATAAAATCTGGTAAACCGTATCCGTCACTGTCTCTATCTGAAACAGATTCGTACCATTTAAGTTCAGATCTCCTGTCACCTGTATATCCTGCCGGATACGATTGTACAGAATATCTCCGCTTAACTCCAATTCCCGAAACAGATCTGCTCCTAACAAACTTTTACATTCCTCTGTCAAAGAAAGCTTCACGGAATAGCTTTTTGCCAAGTTGCCCACCGCCTGATCGGACTGAACAGAAGTCGTCTCGCCCTTTCCCTTGCCGGATCTGTTCTTCTCCATGATTTCATCCAGCCATTTTTTCTGCAGCTTTTCATATTTTTTGGCTGGAGAAGCCCCTACTGTACCGGTGACAAACAACAGCGCTATCACCAAAGCAACCGACAGCCCTCCAATCAGTCCCACCACAATCGGTAAACGGTTATCCCGCTTTTTCTCCGTCTTAGGCGCCGTCCAGTTTCCATTGTCCCCAGACGGCGGTTTTGGCATGTTCTCTGGTGTATTTGGTGTCATATTCTGATCCATCCTTCAACCCTCTTTCTATTATCGTATCCAATAGCCTTTTCCTGCATATTCAGTATATTCTTAGCGGCGTCTTCTGTCAAGCTCTGACCGGTTTCTTCTATAATCTTTTATTTCCTTCCTTGACACAAAGCAAAAGGCTGTTTATACTAAAGCGGTCAATAAAATCCATCACTTAATTATAAAAAAGTTTAAGAAAAATTTAATAAATATGAAATAGAATAGTAGCATGTTCGTGGTATGTTTCCTTATATAACTAAAAACAAACGTATAAATTCTTATACCAACACTACTTAACCAATGCTAAGGAGAATTTTTATGAGCCATTCGTACAAAAAGCGTTCCCGCAGGAACCGCCCCTATCACAGCTACACGTACCGCAGCCGGGAGTACCGGCTCCGCCAGTACCGAAAACGCCGGATGCGAAGACGGCTTCTTTTTTCGCTCGGCGTACTGTTACTTTTGTTTATCGGCAGCCATGTCATATCTATCTATGCCAGCAAAGGACATGCCGACCGGAACGAGCAGAATAAACCGCCAGGCGCTCCCGATGTCAAAGGGCAGGAGGATTCCAGCGAAGTCTACAATCCTTCCGATACCACGCTGGTCAAGGAGGATTCACATACCCAGGAGGTTTCTTCTGACCACCAAACAGAACCAAACGGAGGCGGCTTTAAGGAACCTGATACCCCGGATACCAAAGAAGGGCAGAATACCGACAGCCAAAAAGATGAGTCTTCTCATACGAAACCGGAAGACTCTGCCGGCTCAGAAGAAGATCCGAAAAACTCTTCTTCTGATACCTCTTCTTTAGACGATACCCAGACAGATACTTCCCAGGAGGACGATACGCAGACATCCCCTCCTGACAATGACGATAACAAAGCGGACGTCCCAAAGGAAGACGAAACGCAACAACCGCCGGAAGAGGCAGAATTTAACTTTGAAAATGCACTTTTTATCGGGGATTCCAGAACGGAAGGGCTTTTTATCAATACCGGGCTAAGTGAAGCGACCTTTTACGCCATCCGCGGCTTAAATGTAGAAAACATTTATACCAAAGACTTTATCAAAGACAAAACAATCCTTGCCGAAAAGGAAAAAGAAGAAGGCGCAACCAAGAAGAAAAAAAAGAAAAACAAGAAAAAGAAAGAAGATTCCGAAGACGAGGATTCCGGCGGCGTTACCATTCTAGAAGCGCTCAAATACCATTCCTGGCGTAAAATTTATATTATGCTAGGCGTCAACGAATTGGGCTGGGCGTATGAATCCGTTTTTATCGAACGCTATACGAACCTGATTCGGGATATCCGGGCGCTGCAGCCAGATGCAGAAATTGTCATTCAGTCTATTCTCCCGGTAACAAAAGAGAAGTCCGACAGTGACGATATCTACAACAACAAACGGATTGCCCGTTATAACGAACTGATCGAAGCTATGGCAAAAGAAGAGCAAGTTACTTATGCCGATTTAACCCCTGCCGTCTCCGGTAAAAACGGCGCACTCCCTAAAAAGGGGTCCTCGGACGGCATTCATCTGACCAAAAGTTATTATATAAAATGGCTGGATTATTTGATTGCACATGAAATTTAAATATGACAGAAAGAAAACTTAGGAGGTATTTCAATGATGAAACAACTTTTTTCCACCGCTGCATTGCTTTTGGTTCTCCTGCTGGCAGCAGGATGTTCCGGCAACTCGGATAAATCCGGCGCCGAATGGGACTTAGCAGAACTTTCCGATCGTCTTCTCAACGAAATCACCTATACGGACACCTTGTCCGCTATGGACGATAACCTGATGGATTATCTCTACCAGGATATTGATACAGCAGATATTTCCGAAAAGGTGATCTATATCAGTTCCGGATCTACGGCAGAAGAAATCGCTGCGTTTCTGGCTGTTGATGAAGAAGCTGCCAAACGGATCGAGGAAGGTCTGAAAGCACGGATCGAACAGCAGACAGAAAGCTTTACCGGCTATGTTCCGGAGGAAGTCAAACGGCTTGAAGATGCGGTTCTTATCCGAAACGGCTCCTATGTGGTGCTTTCCGTATCCGGAGACGCCGCTAAAGCAAAGGATATTTTAAAAAAATAGTGGTTGGATGAAATAAGAATCCTGCCTTGCAGGATTCTCCGCCTACGGCGGGCTTTTTAAAACCTTTGCTGAACATGAAGCGCTTTCATCAGCGCCTCCTGTAAAACCTTCGACACATTAATTCCTGCATGCTCCGCTTCATAATTAAGCCAGCTAGGAAGCGTAACATTTTTTCTTACTGCTTTTGTATCAATTTTTTTCCGATATTCTCCGGAATCAATATCCACTAAAGATACAATCGTTGTCCCCTCTTCTGCAAAAGTCCCATAACTGGTATCTAAAGAAGTCAATTCTGACGGTAAAGGGATTTCCATGCCGTCATCCTCCATAGACACACATTTTAGCTCTATCGCATCCCTTGCCATCTCTACTGCATCCGTCATATCCTTTCCTTCTGTTAAAATGTCAAAATCCGGAACTTCTATTAAAATAACCGTATCCGTTTTTGTAAAAAATACAGGATATACATTTTTCATTTTCTTACCTCTTTTCCATTTCCCATTTTTCTCTAATCTTATTCACCTATTCCAATCCTCTTCGCTTCATAATTGCCTTCGCCAGCCGTTCATCAATTTCTCTATGCCGCGGAACCTCTTCCTTTTCACTTCCCCTTACATAAATATCATGGTTACTTCCATGCCGTTCAAACAAAAAACCTGCTTTTTCTAATTTTTTTATTAAATCCCTTTGTTTCAACAATACCCCTCCTCTTATATAAATGATACGCATTTTATACACATTTGTCAATGCTATTTTTTGTAAAAAAACTGCCACGTTTACGGATCTCATCCATAAACGCGGCAGTTTCTTTTTTACTATTGTTCAGACGCTTCCTCTGTCTGTGTCTCCTGTTCGGTTTGTACCTGGCTGTAATCTACCTCTTCTGTAAAGAAATAACGGACGGCGGCAACTGCATTTTCTATATAATCACTGTTCCCCATAATCCCAAGCAATGGGCTTTCCTGGTAATTGTTCATAGAGGCATACACCTTGCTGTCTCCCAAACGAATTCCTACCGGAAGGGTCTTGCCATCGTTTTCGGATGTATAATACACCAGTGAATCTTCTACCAGATCGTACAAGTCTGCCGGCAGGATCTCCTGCAGATTGGAAAAGTAATCCTGCGTAGCATAGACTTCAAACTGCTCTTCATTCGCTACAATGATATCAATATCCCCTGCAAAAATATAAGCTGCCAGCTTCTGTACATATTGGGAGGCATCCGTAGACGAATCTCCCTGAAAATAATACGAATCGTCAATGATGACTTCTTCCCACTTTGGATGTGCATTGACATACTCTTTCAAATCCAGCTCCAGCGCCTCCGAAGCGGTATCGTTCCAGTAATCGTTGATTACGGCTACATACAGTACCGACTCCACAGAAGGTCCTACTACCGAATACAGTAACCACACTCCTGCTACGACGCCTACAATCAGGAGAATCAACTTATTCCGGTAATATTCATTAAAATATTGCCACTTCTCCTTTTTGCCCATCTCACTCCACTTTTGCTTCTCACTCTTTTCTTCCCTTTTCTGATAGATGGAAGCGCTCTCGTCCAATACGGTTTCTTTCCGTGCCATACTACCTCTCCATTCTGCGCGGTCTGCCCGCACGTTTTTTTATAGAAACCACTCCTTACGCGGTTGTCTTACGGCAACATCTTCCATTCGCGCAAGCGTGCATCCTGCCCGGAGGGCTTTTGTATGATAGGGAACTTTCCTATCATATAAAAAACAAGGTAAGGAATCGGCTGCCCCTTGCAGCTTTTTCCTTACCCTGCTTCCAGCCTACTATCAGTTTATCATAGTAATGCCAGAAAGAAAAGAAACTAATTCTAAAATTTACATGAAATTTCTTTTTATTTTATACCCGTTTTGACAGCTCGATAAACTCGTCAATGGATTCTGCGATCAGAGCCAGGCTGCTCCTCCAGAATTCCGGCTTCGTCAAATCAATATCCGCCATCTTAGCTACGTCTTCTACGCTGCTGACTGTCGTCGCATGAAGCAGAGCGCGGTATTTTGGTAAAAATTCTTTTCCTTCTTTTAAATACTGCGCATACAGTCCCTTTGCAAACAGTCCGCCAAACGCATATGGGAAGTTATAAAAGCTGTTGGATTCAGAATAATAATGGCTCTTGCAAGTCCACATATACGGATGAAGCAGCGTCTGATCCAGCCCGTCTCCATAAGCTTCCTTCTGTGCCTTTAGCATGATTTCTTTTAACTCGTCGGAAAACAGGAACCCATTTTTCCTCTTTTCAAATACTTCGCTTTCAAACAGATAACGAGAATAAATATCGCAAATGATCTGTGTTGTATCCTGAAGCTGGCTTTCTAACAATACCATCTTTTCATGTTCGGACGCATCTGCCACTGCTGCGCTCATAATCACATTCTCATTAAAGGTGGAAGCTGTCTCTGCTACCGGCATCGAATACCCGGTATTTAACGGCAGGTGATCCTGAATCATCATTCCATGATACGCATGTCCCAACTCATGAGCCAACGTCACTACATCCGTTAATTTCCCATCGAAGTTCGTCAGCACACGGCTTTGCTTTACATACGGCATATTCATACAGAACGCGCCGCCTACCTTGCCAGGATGCGGATAGAAGTCAATCCACTCTTCTTCAAACGCCTGCTTTACCATATCGCCCAAATCTTCGGCAAACTCATAAAAATGCTTCAACAGGTATTCCTTAGCAGAATTTTCGTCAAATTCCTGATTGATCTCTCCGACCGGAGCAAACAGATCATACCATGGAAGCCCATTCTGATGCCCTAACATCTCAGCCTTCCGGCGCAGATACGCATGGAACTTCGGCAGATATTCCCGAATTGCCGTCCAGAGCGCGTCCAAGGTCTCCTTCTTCATCCTAGAGTCCTCCAAAGTCATCGCCAATGGAGACTCATAACCTCTCTTCTTAGCGATCATATTGACTTGCGCCTTGATATTGTTTAATGCAAAGGCAATCGGATCTTTGATCTTTTCATAAGCAGCCAGCTCTGCCTCGTAAGCTTCCTTTCTGACCTGCGGATCGCTGTCGTATGCCATATTGCGGATAGCCGGAAGATTCGTCTCTCCGTCCTTGTAATTGACGACAACGGTAGAGGTCAGATGATCAAACAAATCGCCCCAAGCGCCTCCGCCTGTCAGGTTCATCAGAGAATACATCTCCTCCACATCATCCGACAGCATATGTGCTACTTCCGCTTTATTCTCTTCTAACATAAAGCGATAGGCTGCCAGCTTTTCGTCCTCCGCCATATACTCTTCCAAATGCGGTTCTGCAGCCCAAAACTTCTGTATCATAACCGATTCCTTGGCGATTTCCGTATTCTTGCGCCGAAGCAAATCCATATACTTCGCAGTTTCCGGGTCAGTCGTGTTCGTAGACTGACGCAGCATGACAAAGCAGTACAGCCGACGGAATAATACCAGATACTCTTCTCTTACTTTGATTACCTCCAGCACAGCTTCCTTACCGCTGCGATCCTTTAATCCGGCAGCCAATTCCTGAATCTGAACCGTTCTCTCATCAAGGTGCTTTAAATCCTCCTCGAAAGCAGGATCGTCATAGCCCTTGTATAATACTTCTAATGACCATTCTCCGTTCATGGGTTTCATTCCTTTCTTTTCTTATCGTTTTTCTTTTTTATAAATTCCTCCTGCTGGCATTTTCTGGCGGCAGTCGGTAATTTTTCTACTTCTTGTTCGATAGCAGCCCCAGCTTTTGTAGCTGCCGTTCAAACTTTTCCTGGCTGATCGGCTTTCCTGCATACGCCACACATCCCAGTTCAAACGCCTTCCTCACATTCCGACTGTCACTAAGCGCCGTGGTCATAATGACCTTACTCGCCCGCTCCTCCGGAACCTTTTGTTCCTTTTCTATCTCTCGTATCGCCTCTAATGCCTGATAACCATCCATCTTCGGCATCATAATATCCAGGCACACCAGATCATAACCTGCTTTTTCTTCCAAAGCCAATGCAAAGGCGTCTACCGCCTCTCTGCCGTCTGCTGTTACGTCACATTCGCCATAATCAGACAGGAAGCTTAGCATAAACTTCCTGCTGGCAAAATCGTCCTCTGCAATCAATATTCTCATTCCTGCCACGCCTCCTGTTTCTTTTGTTATTTTACTCCCTGACGCCAGACGTGTCAAGCCAAGCAGGAATTTTTTTCCTTATCATTCGGGTCTCTTTTTTCTTAACATATTCTCCAGGCAAGTAAACAATCGTTCCATTTCCTCGTCTGTCCCAATGGTAATCCGCAGATAATTGCAAATCCGTTCCGCGCTAAAATGACGTACGATAATATCCTCTTTCCGTAGCTGCGAGAGCAGATATTCCGCTCTTTCCTCCGGATGGGTAACAAAAAGGAAATTCGTCTGGGAATCCGTACAGGAAAATCCCAGTTCTTCTAACCGCCTCCGGCTGCGCTCCCTTGTCGCGGTCACTTTGGCGACGGTTTTCTTAAAATACTCCTCTGCCCGCAGAGAAACGGCACCTAAAAGCTGAGCCGGCAGATTCATCGTATAGGAGTTCCAGGAAAACTTCACCGCGTTTAGAGCGGCGATCAGTTCCGGCTGCCCGACTGCATAGCCGATTCTCATGCCCGCCATAGAGCGGGATTTGGAAAAGGTCTGTACGACCAGTAAATTTTCGTATTTTTGTGTCAGAGGAATCGCAGACGCTTCCTCTCCCGCTGTCGTTACAAAATCCACATAAGCTTCATCTACAATCACAATAGAATCCGGGTTTTGACTGACAATTCTTTCAATAAAAGAAAGCGGCTCATAAATTCCGGTCGGCGCATTGGGATTTGCCAGTACAATTCCACCGTTTTCTGCTCCATTCCCCGGCAGATAATCCTCTGCCCGAATCCGAAACGCTTTGTCCACCGGCTGCTTCTGGTAAGGAATCCGATACAGCTCTGCCCAGACCTCATAAAACGAGTACGTAATATCCGGAAACAGCACCGGCTTCCTCCCGGCAAAAAAGGTCTGAAACGCCGCTGCCAGAACGTCGTCCGAACCTACTCCTATAAAAAAACACTCCCGCGGCAAAGCAAACCGCTCTGCTAACGCCTCTACAATCGGCTCCGCCTCCGTATTCGGATACAAGCGAAATGCTTCTGTATCTATCCCCTTTAAGCATTCGGCTACCTCTGGCGCCGGAGGATATGGGTTTTCATTCGTGTTTAATTTGATCATCCGCCCCTGCCCGACCTGTTTTGGCTGCTCCCCCGGCACATACGGCGTCACTTTTCTGATATGTTCTCTCCAACCTGACATCGTTTGATTTCCCCCTTTTTTATGAAAAGAGTATAGCATGTTTTCCTTTCCAGGTCTACCGGTTATTTAACAGAACGTCAGTTTTTCCTTTGCTGCCGCTTGACACCTGACCTCCCATGTCCTACAATATCCCTAGTTGCAACTGTATCAAACAAACTGCGAAAGGAGTAGCTCTATGAACGAAATCTATTTTCCAAGCTGTAACTTTTCTGCTGCCAGCCCGGAAGCTGCCAAAAAAATCCGCGCTTTTTTAGCAGAACGGATGCCGGTCGCCGGATGCTGTCGGGTAGAAAAGGAAGCCTATGTTGCCGGCGCAAAGGCGATCTACTTCTGTCAGGCATGCCGCGAAACGATAGAAGCCAAAATGGGAACAGAAATGGAAACCGAGAACCTGATCGTCTATCTGGATCAGGACAGTACCTTTTCCTGGCCGGATTACAGCGGCTTTACTGCAACCATCCAAGACTGCTGGCGCGATCGGACACACCCGGAAATTTTTGACGCAGTACGCAGCGTCCTACATAAAATGCACGTAACGGTCATTGAAATGGAAGAAAACCGGGAAAATTCCGTATTTTGCGGAAACCTGCATTTTGAACCGCGCAAGCCGGAGCATATCGAACTGCTCGCCCGCTATCCGGATACGCCCCTGTTTCAGCTACCGGAAGACGTTCAGGCGACACTGATGTCTGATCAAGTGGAAAAACTCCCTTGCGAATGGGCAGTTTGTTACTGCAACCGTTGTGTAAAAGGAATCACCATGGGAGGCGGGAAGGCGGTTCATCTGCTGGAACTGGCAATTGGAACCATAGCCTAAGGAAATAAGAATTATGCCGCCATACAGAAAGGAAGGATGTTACATGATACGAGTTACCATCTGGAACGAACATATCCAGGAAGCCGGCGACTACAAGTTTTTGGGTGTTCCGGAAGACAAAACAGAAGTCATCGCCTGGCTGACCGAAGGCGCAAAGGAAATCGCCAAAGTCCATCCAAACGGAATGAACGAAACGTTAGCCGCTCATTTAAGACAGTTTGAGGATCTGGAAATCCGTACGGTTACGTTAGATATGCCGGACTGCGGACTGCCGGACGAGGTGTTAGACAACACCGACGTGTTGATCTGGTGGGCGCATATTGCCCATCATATGGTGCCGGACGAACTGGCTGAAAAAATCCACCAGAGAGTATTGAAGGGAATGGGCTTTATTGCCCTGCACTCCGCTCATCCAAGTAAGCCGCTTCAGCGTATTCTCGGCACTTCCGGTTCCCTGCAATGGAGAGAGGGAGATTTCTGCCGGGTATGGTGTACCTGCCCTACTCATCCGATTGCCGAAGGTATTCCGCTTTCGTTTGAGCTGCCGGAAGAGGAAATGTACGGAGAATTTTTCGATATTCCAAAGCCGGATGATCTGGTCTTTACCAGTTGGTTCCGCGGCGGCGAAGTATTTCGTTCCGGCTGTACCTGGACAAGAGGCTACGGACGGGTGTTCTATTTCCAGCCAGGGCATGAAACCAATGCCTCCTATCACAATGAATACGTTCTTCGTATCATTCAAAACGCCGTTTATTGGTGCGCTCCGGTATTAAGAAGAGAGACGCTGGACTGCCCGCATGCCAAAGTTTCTCCGGAAAGCAAATATCATAAAGAATAAGATATTTTACAATTTTTTACTGAATTTTGAATGAACCTGCGCCCTTCTGTCCATACTGATGATAGAAAGCGATGATAACGCTTCTTGTATGGCGGAAGGGCTTCTGGTCAAAAAGCCTCGGCATTGGTTTTTTGACCGATTCCTTCCCAACAACAATCAAAAGGAATCGTATCAGGAAAGGAATCAAAACATATGCCGAAAAAGAAAAAACCGATTGTTCTTTCAGAAATCAAAGAAGAAGAAAAACTAAAATATGAAATTGCCGAAGAATTGGGGCTTTTGGATCGGGTTTTAAGCGACGGCTGGAGTTCCCTCTCCGCCCGTGAAACCGGACGGATCGGAGGAATGCTGCGCCAGAGAAACCAAAAGCAACGAAACCTAGACTCCCCAGAAGTCAAAATGTAGACGGCTGACAGCTAAAAAGTTTTTTACAACAATACAGATGCCGCCCAGTAAAATGGACGCGTCCTGAAGACCGGAGGGAACGATTTTCACATAGTGGTTGACCTTACTGGTCAAAGATTGTTCAATCCGCTTGATTAACCCTGGTGAATTGATCACAAACAGGCTGTTGATAATCACCACGTCCGGATTAAAGCTGTTTAATACATTATTGACGCAGACCGACATATAACGGACAAAGGAATCTAAAATTTCCTCTGCGTCTTTGTCTTTCCTCCGGTAATATTCAAAAAACTCATCCATACCGACGGATGCTACCTGCTTCCGTCTGGCAAACTCCCGCAGCAAAGCGCGTTCCGAAACGTATTGCTCCAGACAGCCTTTGTTCCCACAAGGACAGGGACGCCCGTCCACTTCTACGATCGTATGCCCGATTTCCCCGGCAGTTCCATTGTATCCGGTAAATAACTCATGATGGATTAGCACCCCCATCCCAATCCCGGAATGAACGCTGATATTTGCCAATACCGGATAATCATAGACAAATGACTCTTCTCCCAGCACCGATAAATTCGCCTCATTTTCCAACAAAACCGGAACGTCAAACTCCTTTTCCAACCGCTCTGCCAAATCCAGATCCGCAATCTGATAATAGGGAGCAAAGGTGACGATATTATCCTTGACTGCCCCATGGATTCCCAAAGCAATCCCTACCAGACCATAGCGGGTAGCCGGCTCGGAATCCATCAGTTGCCCAATCAAATGTTTGATTTCTTCCAGTAATTTCTCCGGCTCCGGCGGCGTCTGGTGCTGAAGCAGACAGGCACGCCGCCCGCTCAGATTGGTGCGGATCGCACTTAACGTTTCCACTCCTACATCGACGCAAATCGCATAACCCGCATCCTCGCAATATTGCAGTAAAATCGGCTTCCGTCCATAAGAAGTATCGTCGCTGCCAATCTCCCAGACCAGTCCCCGATCCAAAAGCGTCTGCACAATCGCCGAAACTGTCGCTTTCGTCAGCCCAAGCTCCTTCGCAATGCTCGCCCGTGAAATCGGTTCCTGGCGGATAATCGTTTCCAGAACCAGCGTACTGTTAATATCCCGTATCAATTCTTTACTGCCCGTTACCATTATCCGCCCTCCTTCCTGTTTGCTTACTTCCCTAAATCCCCTTTAACGCCGGATACAGCCTGCGGAATATCTGGTATTTTTCTTCATACCGCGCCGCTAGCTCTGGATCTGGGGCAAGCGTCTCCTTCACCCGTACAATCTGCTCTGCTGCCTCCGCCACATCCCGGAATACGCCGCAGCCGACCGCCGCCAGCATCGCGCCGCCCATCGCCGGACCTTCCTCAATCTCCGGAGTTTCTACCGTCAGATTCAACACATTCGCCACAATTGTCCTCCACAGCTCGCTCTTTGCTCCTCCGCCGCAGATTCGTGTCTTTTCCATTTGGATCCCCTGCGCCTTTGCCACTTCGTAGGAATCCCGCAGAGCAAACGCTACCCCTTCCATCACCGCCTGGGTCATCTGCTCTCTGGTCGTATCCATCCGCATCCCGATAAACGCGCCTCTGGCAGACGGATCGTTATGCGGCGAACGCTCTCCCATCAGATAAGGCAGGAAAAAAACGTCGTTGCTTCCTAACCGTTCTTCCTTCTGTTCAAAAACCTCCTGCTGTTCCCCGGCATAGTCCTTTGTCTTTAAAATATCGTCCATCCACCATTTGTTACAGGAGGCGGCGCTTAACATACAGCCCATCAGATGCCACGTACCGTCCGCATGGGCAAAGGCATGAAGCGCGTTTTGCGGATCGACATGAAAGCCCTCACTGGAAATAAAAATCGTCCCACTCGTTCCCAAGGAAATGTTGCAGGCGCCCTCTCCGACTGTCCCGGTGCCGACCGCTGCCGCCGCATTGTCTCCGGCTCCGGCAATGATTCGTACCTCCGGGGAAAAGCCAAGTTCTTCCGCCAGCTCCGGCTTTAATGTACCGATCACCTCATAACTTTCGTATACCGTCGCCAACTGCCGCTCCTCTATACCGCAGATCGCTAACATTTCCTTTGACCAGCCGCGATGCTCCACATCAAAAAGCAGCATTCCGGAAGCATCCGAAACATCCGTCGCATGCACGCCGCTTAACCGATATGCCAGATAATCCTTCGGCAGCATAATCCTTCGGATACGTCCAAATAATTCCGGCTCCTGCTCCTTCATCCACAACAGTTTCGGCGCCGTAAAGCCCGCAAAAGCGATATTTGCCGTATAGCCCGAAAGCGTTTCCTTTCCAATCACGGTATTCAGATAATCCGTTTCTTTCCCGGTACGCCCGTCGTTCCACAAAATCGCCGGACGCAGCACCCGATCCTCCTCATCTAATACTACCAGCCCGTGCATCTGCCCGCCAAAGCTAATCCCTGCTACCTGGCTTTTCTCTACTCCTTCTGTCAATTCCGAAAGCCCTGCCATTGTCTGACAAAACCAGTCCTCCGGGTTTTGTTCCGACCAGCCCGGATGTGGAAAATACAATGGATATTCCTTTGAAACAATCCGGCAAATCTGTCCTTTTTCATCCATCATCAGCAGCTTGACCGCCGATGTCCCCAAATCGATCCCAATATAATACATGCCTGGCCTCCTATATAGTTTATTTACTAAACAATTATAAAACATAAGGGAGAGAATTGCAAGACCAAGTTTTTCTACCAGTTGTTTCTTGCATGCTCACAAAATGCCAGCATATTGGTTACTTCAATCACCTTTCCGTCCGGGAGAACTGCCTTTCCGCTGAATTTTCCGTGTACCTGATGGCAGCAGTTATCGACAAACAGCACTTTTGTCTCCGTATAATGGTCATGTACCGGCTCCATTGTCAAATCGAACTGCCCGTCCTGCGTGTAGAAACGCCATGGCGCCATATAATCATCCGGGTTCCTGTCTACCTGCAGGCTTCCCAGCTTATACGCTTTTCCTTCCCAGAAAAACATATTTTCCGTGGCACGGCTGGTATCGCCAAAGCCCCAGCCAATGTTAAAGCCAAACCTGCCTCCTGCCTGATAATCTGCGCCGCACCCCCAGAACCATTCCTGAGAAAACGGCCAGACTCCGCGTCCCCAGTCCATCAGTCCGGTCTGTCTTCCGTCCGCCTCCACCAGACGACTGCCAAAACAGACTGTCCCCTTTACACCGTAGTAATGCTCTTTGCAGTTTAGATAAAACTGTCCCTTTTTGGCAAACGGCGTAGCGATCACCATCTTTTCTTCTTCTGGGTTCCAAGGCAGATAGAGGTCAATTTCCACCGCTTCCTCGCCCTTTACCCGCAAGCGCAGACGCTTATGATCCCGCTTTGTCTCATAGCGCATCCGAAAGCCCTGCCCTCTCGCTTCAAGCACGCCCGGTTCCTCCGGATTAGCCGAAAAATGCAGATCTTTTTTTAAAAACGGATACATTCGTTCAAAATCATAATGCTCTCCGTTTTCTAAGGAAAATAAATGCGCCGAAAGCTGCGTACAATACGACACATGCCCTATCGTCATCTGCAGCACCCACTCTCCTAGCGGAAACTGGTAAAAATCCCATTCCTTTAAACGGAACGGCAAACCTGCCACCAGCGTCCTGTCATAATCATAGAGCATATGTCTGGCATACCCCGGATGTAGCAGCTCCCCCTTTTTCCCCAGTAGCGGAACTCTGGCTGTCATTTCTCGTTGCATTTGATTACCCATAAAGCTACCTCCCTATTCTTTTTTTGTAATACCTTGCTGCCAGCGCCAATGGTATAAAAGCAAACAATACCAATACTGCCGCCCAGGTATAAATAGACTCCGTAGGAATATTTTCTGTGATACCATATTCATTGACGACACTGCCCGCGCCGTTTTTAATAACCGCATTGCCCAAAAGCGTACCGATAAACATTGGAATCAGGGTAAAAAACAGAACACGTACTCCCTCAAACTGCCCGCGGTTTTCCTCTGGATAGAGCTGTTTGACCCACATCGTCAGAGACTGTACGACCAGCACGTAGCCTGCTCCGGCAAAAAAAACACCCACAAACAGCGGCAGATTAGACAAAGAAAACACCTGCGCAGTATCGACCGTCTCCGGACGAATCAAAGCAGAAATCACACACAATCCGATAAAATTGATCACAATCGCCGCCCCTGCTACAAGCGGCGTTTTCCCTTTGTTGATAAATCCTACCGCCGGAACCACCAGCGCGGAAGCCAGCAGCAGGCTGATTCCCTGAATCAGTCCCATACTGTCTGCCGAAAAACCAATCCGGTAAATCAGCCAGTTTCCCATATGCACAAAATAAATATTAAACGGAATAAAGAAAAACATAGCTGTCAGACTCGCCAGAAACAGCTCCTTCTGCATAAGCAGCCCTTTCAAACGAAAAATTTCTAAAAGCTGTCCCCATAGACTCCCGGTCTGATGTGGTTTTAAATCCGATGCGTCTTTCAAAAAAAGCAGCGAAAAAACACCGGTTGCAATCACAAACAGACCCATGATCCAAAAAAGCCTCTGATAATTGTCATTGCCGCCGATTAACATCCCGCCCAGGATGGTTCCAAGAATCGTCCCGATAACCGGTAAAATCGCCAATACCGCCCCAATCTGCCCACGGTTGGCATCGGTCGTCATATCGTTGCTCCAGGCGCTGTAACCGGAATCATTTCCCATCGACCCAAAAAAGCTCATCACATCATCTGCCAGAATCACCAGCACCGCCGTCCAAACGGAAACCTTGGCTCCCATCCCTACATTGCCTCCGTTTAAAAACTCCGTCAGTCCGAATAAAATGGTAAATGCACCCCAGGCAATATAGCCAATCGAAACAAAACGCCGCCTCGTCCCCAGTCTGTCCGAAAGCGTTCCGAACAGAAACGTCGAAAACGTCGTCACCAACGCGCTGCTAATGACCATCCATGTAACAATCGTCGAATCCTTGGCAATCTTGGCATAGACGAACGTATTAAACCACTGGTTTTCGATATTCCAGCAAAGCTGTCCTGCCAGACCAAGCCCCCACATCAGGAGCCAAAAACGCCCCTTCCCCATTTGTTTTGACATCATACCTCTCCTTTTCGTTTTTTCTTGTTATCACCCCGTCCATTCTTCTAACGTCTCTTTGTCAAGTCCGTTCTATGTATGTTTATTGTAGTCTTTTCCGATACGTCTGTCAATTTATTTTCCGCTTCTTATTCCCGAAGAAGTTTCCTTTCCCGATTTATAGATACACGTAAATAAGAATCCTGCCCGGAGAACGTTTCTATCACATAAAAAAAGACCTTTTGAAGCATGATACCTCAAAAAGTCTTTATTTTTGGTAGTTTAAAGCTGCTGACGGGAATCGGACCCGTGACCTCCGCACTACCAATGCGACGCTC
>CAJUFW010000030.1 GCA_910585655.1 uncultured Lachnospiraceae bacterium | reverse complement strand
ATATGGGATATACCGACGATCCGGATTTTTTTCTTTCTGCAGCTCCTTATCCGGTGCAGAACGAAGGGGAACCTTCCTATGTATTATTTCATATGAGAGATTTAATAAAAGAAGCAGTGGTGGTGACAACCTCCTGTAAAGATATAGAACTTGCCTGTCGTTACCTGGATTATTGGTATACAAAAGAATGTATGCTCTATGATTCCTTAGGAATCGAGGGGGATTCCTATACAATAGACGACAACGGGAACTATGTGCTGACGGATTCTCTGTTGGAGCAAGTGGCGACGTATCAGTCTGTATTAGGCACATTGGCTGCGAGATATACGCTGCTGACTTCTGATTTTGGTCTTTATAACTGGGCAGGATTGGATATCAGTTCGCCGCAGAATACGATTGAGCAGTCTTTGATTTGGTGTGAAGCGAGCGATGAACTGGCTTTGCCGACCTGTATGACGATGACAGACGAAGAAGCGTTTGAATATGCGTCTCTTTATACGGATATCCAGACGCTTTCCCAAGAGTATACGGTAAAAGTAATTACGGGTGCGGCTAATCTGAAAAAGGATTATGAGACCTTTTTAAATAAGCTGGAGAGCTGTAGGCTCGGACGCTGCCTGGCTATCCAACAGGCAGCTTTAGATCGTTATTTAGCCAGATAACCACCCTCTAATTCCAGCAGGCAGATTTCATAAGGATGTAGTTCGTATTCCAGCAGCAAGGTAGCTTCTTCTACGGGAAGGACGCTTTTTTTAAGAGTAGGGACAGGTTCTAAATGCCGTTCCAGCTCATATGGAAGCGTGTTATCTGCATGATTGGCAGAAGCAACAAGGGACAGCCAGCCCTCCAGTCCGGAAGCGCCGTCAGGAAAAAGACGTCGTTCGGTAAGCATGGCATAGGAGTAGGGAAAGTCACAAAACCGAAGGGAGATTCTGCTTGGCGTGGCAGAACGATAAAACTCCGGAAGAGAAAGTGTGGGTTCCAGATCGGCAGAGGGCTGGTACAAAAGGATTTGAATATGTTCCCTTTCCCTTGTAACCAGAATCCCGTCCTTTTGATAAAGAAGTTCTGATCCAAGACGGGAGAAAAAGGAAAACGCATAAAAGGCTGGTTTTGCCATCCCGTTGATGGTAAAAAGACCAGGTTTTCCACTAAAAGCTGTATAGGACTTGGAGGAAAAGCAGAGATCGGAAGGTGCGGTATAATAATAGGAGAAGAACGGCTGCTGGTTGTGTATGTTGGGGATGGAAGACGAAAGTGTCCGAACGAGCTGTATCAATAAAAAACTGGCAAACAGATAGGAATCCTGAAATCGATCGGATGTTTGGCTATATGGGAAAATCTGTAAGCGTTGTTTTATATAGTAGGGCAGATCCTGGCAAAGAAAAGAAAACTTGCCTTGATAACGTTGGTTTAAAGCGCTTGTCAGAATCATGTCAGTTTTATAGGATTCTGTCTGCAGGGACGTTTTTTGCTTGGGAGAGTTTGGGGAAAGCAGGAAAACAGTGAGAGCTTCTTGATATAAAAAATCCATAGCAGATAAAAAGGCAGACAGGGAAGGTGCTTCCTCTGACGAAGGCAGCACAAAAGCAACTGCTTCCAAAGAAGCTTCTTGTTTCAGACGGCGTAGGCTGCGCTGGGCTTCTTCTCTCTGTAAAAATGCCCAGTCGGAAAGCAGGAGAGAAAAATGTCTTGGAGAGATTTGCGTGGAAGCTTCCGCTAAGTGCAAATTGTGGGAATAAGAAAGTGGAGCGGTTACAGTCGTAAGGGAAGAAGTCGTATGAAAATCCATACGAAAGGTATGAGTTGAGGAATCCAGGTATTGGAACAGCCGTCTAAAATAGCCTTCTGCGGTCAGCCGCTTTACGGCTTGTGCAGTTTCTTCTGAATTATCGACCTGTTTTTTCAGGCGTTTCCGATACTCGGCAGGACCGATGCCGTTTGCCTTGGAAAAGGCATCATGCAGGGAACGAGTATCCGGGAAGCCACAGTACCCGGCAATTTCACTGAGTGGATAGCTGGAAAAAATTACCATCGACATAGCGTCGGAAAGCCGGAGATTCAAGACGTAATCGTTAAAATGAAGCCCGGTTTCTTTTAAAAACAGCTTGGACAAATAGGAGGTAGAAACATAGTATTGCTTTGCCAGGCTGCTTAATGTAATCCGTTTGCTATAATGGGTATTGATTTCGTGAAGAACATCTTTTAGAAAGATTTGGTGCTTGTTTGGAGAAAAAGGTAAAGCCTCTGGCTGCAGGGAGGTATTCGGCGGCTGCTTTGCGTAAAAATGTGTTGTCAAAAAGAGAGAAATATCCCGGAAGGCTTTTTGGGTTTTTTCACGGTCGCGATCTGGAACCGAAGAAAGAAGAGGAAGAAGTGCTGCAAAAAGCCCCCGCAGCGTGTCGTAATGCGGGTTTGGGAAAAGAGCAGAATTACAGTAAATGTGTGGCTTGGAATCAGAAAAACGGGAGGGAGGGATAGCAAGCGTCAGCGCATGGCATTCTTTACCAGAGAGGATAATCACTTCTTCTAAAGGGATGAAAAAGATATCATTTGTAGAAAGCAGGTATTTTTTCGCCTGATAAAGAAGAGCAAGGCTTCCGTCTAAAATATAAAACAGATGGTGAGTTAAGGCTTTGATATTTATGGTTCCCTGATAAGTATTAAAAAAGAGCATTTCCATAAGCTCGCCAGGCTGTCCGAGCAGGATTCCGTCGTTTTTTTTCATATGCTTGAGTCCTTTCTGTTTACGCAAACAATACAGTTCATAATACTATGGTTAAGAATAATATAATAAAAATTCAGAGGAAATTCAAGGAATAAAAGGAGGATTAGATAGGATGAAGCAACGAACGTGCTGCTATACTGATCTGACAAATTGGGAAATCGAACAGTATTTAAAAGAAAATGATATCATTATTATTCCGGTGGGAAATTGTGAAAATCATGCCGGGATGCCGGTCGATGTGGAATATCGGATGGCAGAGGGCTATGCTAGACTGATTGCAGAGCAGGTAAAAGGTCTGTTTTTGCCCAATGTCGTTTATTTTAATCCAGGTGGAACACAGTCGGGTAGGGGAACCATTCATATGAGCATGACGGAAAGCTTCCGTTATACGAAAGAATTAGCCTATTCTTTGTTAAATCAGGGCTTTCGCAGACAGGTTTGGATTCCTTCCCATGTACCAACCAGCCTGTTTTTAATGGCGATGATAACCGAATTTTTTGACGAAACCAAGGTTCCGATGTTGTATTTGGATACTGGAACCTATTTTGCCAATAAAAAGCTTATACCATCGCCATGGGAAATGCTAGGGAAGCAGATGTATACAAAGTCTGGAAAGTGTGTCAATCCCATGGAGGACAGTATATTTGCTTGCTATCAGATGGCTGGGAAATTGGATGTGGTGCCTGCTAAAGGAGAGGTAGAGTTTCCGAAACCTCAGGAAAAAAAGGAAAATACGATTTTTCCTCTTCCAGACTGGTTTAAAGAAACCTGTATGATTCTTGGGCAATGTGCGAAAGAAGGGGCTCCAGCGCCCTTTTACTACAATGATCCAGATGAACACGTAGGACCTCCGGTAGCGAATTATACAAGGGAGGAAATGGAGCGAAAGGCAGAGATTGGAGAGGAATACATGCGGGAGTTAGTGGAGGCGGCAGAGTTCGATGTATTGATGGAGGCGTTGCGGAAATTGCAGGAGTTTACCAGAACTACCGTAGTACCAAAACATTACGAACATTTGCCGAAGAATCGATACAGTCCGTTTCCTTTCTAAAAAGCATGACAAAAGCCAGTCAGAAAGGCATATCTGCCTGATATGCGTTCCGACTGGCTTTTCTGTATAGCTTTTGCCGCTCACGTTCCCCCAACGTTTTAAAAACCTTCCGTAAACTCCTCATCCGCGCTCATGATGAATCCACGTTTTATCGAAACCCTCTCATTGATTCGACTTTTTAAGTATAGCATGGATTGTGAAATATGTCAACAAAAAGCAAAATTCTTTTTCTGTTTTTATAAAATATTTTCCGAAAAGCTTGAAGAGAGAAAAAGGAGATTGTATATTTTGTCTTACCATGTTACACTATAAAGTAAGAAGTATCTGTGAAAAACAAGCTGTTAAAAGTTGGGTTCGGGAAAAGGGAAAACAGGTAGAGAAAGGGCGGGTGTGTATGATTTATACTGTTACTTTAAATCCATCCTTGGATTATACGATGAAGCTGGAAAAATTCCGTTCGGGAAGTTTGAACCGGGCGGCTTCAGAGCAGATTATGCCGGGAGGAAAGGGAATTAATGTATCAACGGTGCTGGCAAACTTGGGCTGCCCAAGTGTTGCACTTGGCTTTTTGGCAGGATTTACCGGAGAGGAAATAGAACGGAGGCTACGGCAGCGGGGAATCCAAACAGAGTTTCTTTATTTAAAAGAGGGCGTGAGCCGGATCAACGTCAAGCTATGGGAAGAGACGGAAACGGGAAAGGCAGAGGAAACGGAAATCAATGGCAGAGGACCACAAGTAACCCCCTCAGAACTGGAAGTATTGTTGGAGCGTTTCGGACGGCTGCAGGCAGGGGATGTTCTTGTGTTGGCAGGAAGCGTACCATCTGGGCTTCCGGATACCATATATCAGGATATTTGTAAAAACGTGCAGGGAAATGGTGTCCGTCTTGTAGTAGATGCAGCAGGGAGTCTGTTAGAACGAGTATTGCCTTATCATCCGTTTTTGATAAAGCCGAATCAATATGAATTGGGAGAGCTGTTTGGGGTAAGCCTGCAAAGCAGAAAAGATGTGATTCCATATGCAAAAAAGTTACAGGAGCGCGGGGCGGTTCATGTATTGGTTTCTATGGGAGGAGAGGGTGCGGTTTTCGTAGGGGAGAATGGTGTTGTTTATGAGTCTCCGGCTCCAGAAGGAACTGTTCTTGGAACCATAGGGGCAGGAGATTCCATGGTAGCTGGTTTTTTGGCTGGATTTTTAAAAACAGAGGATTATCAGGAGGCTTTTTTGACAGGTTTATGTGCAGGGAGCGCCAGCGCCTTTTCGGATACTTTGGCAACGGCAGAGGAGGTTGCAAAAATAAGACGGGGGTTACAGTATGTTGATTTTAGAAGGGAAAGCGGTTTGTAATGGGATTGTAGAGGGTCGGTTAGAGGTCTATGAAAAAGGAGCAAACCGGGTGGAGAAGGAAATCAGGGAGCAAATGAGGTCTGGAACAGAAGAACCAGGCGGGATAGATGTTGAGTTGGAGAGATATAAGCAGGCGAAGACGGAAGCAGTTCGGCAGTTAAAGGAACTTTATGAAAAGGCGTTTATAGAAGCCGGGGAGGCAGAAGCGGCTATTTTTGCAGCGCACAGACTTTTGGTAGAGGATCCGAATTATGAGGCGGCAGTCTGTCATAATATCAAAGAACGGCAGATGAAAGCGCTTGGTGCGGTGGAAGCAGCCGGGGAGGCGATTGCAGAAGCATTTGCTCTTATGGAGGATGATTATATACGAGCCAGGGCGGCGGATATCCGGGATATAACAGGGCGTTTGGTCAGAATTCTTTTAGAAAAAACGGATAATCGGCAGGGAAAAGTAATACCACAGGAGAGAGGACTTGCCAAAGGAAAGATAATGCAGCAGGAAGATTCCCAGGAAAAGGTGATTTTGCTGGCAGAAGATTTAACACCAAGCGAGACGCTTCAAATGGACAAATCCCGGATTGCGGCGTTTGTTACCAGACGAGGGAGTGAAAATTCTCATACGGCAATTTTGGCGAGAACCTTGGGGATTCCGGCGATAGTGGGAGTATGTCATACGGAAGCCTTGGGAAGCTGTTTTCCGGCAGAGTGGACAGGGCTTTCTGCCATTTTAGACGGAAAAACAGGAAAGCTTTATATAGAACCAGATTTGGAAACCAAAGCTGTGCTGCAAAGACGACTGGAGGAGGAAACGAAGAAAAACCAAAGGTTGCAGATGTTAAAGGGAAAAGAAAATCGGACGTTAAGCGGGCAAACAATCCAACTGTACGCCAACATTGGAAGCGTAGAGGATGCAGAAGCAGCATTAGAGCAGGACGCCGGGGGAATCGGTCTGTTTCGCAGTGAATTTTTATACTTAGGAGAGACAGACTATCCAGAGGAGGAAAAACAATTTCAGGCTTATCGGGCAGTTGTAAAAAAATTTACGGAGGGAAAAGAGCAGGGGGAAGAACGACCGATTGTCATACGGACGCTGGATATCGGGGCAGATAAGCAGGCGGGTTATTTTGGTTTGGAACCAGAAGAGAATCCGGCGATGGGATTCCGTGCAATCCGTATCTGTTTGGAACGCCCGCAATTATTTCGGACACAGCTTCGTGCGATTTATCGTGCCAGCCATTATGGAGCAGTGCGAATTTTACTGCCGATGATAACTTCTTTGGAGGAAGTACGGGAGGCAAAATGTCAAATAGAAATAGTAAAGCAGGAATTAAGAGAAGAAGGAGTTCCATATGGCAAGGTAAAGCTAGGCGTGATGATAGAGACGCCAGCCGCCGCCTTGATCAGCGATCAGCTGGCGCAGGAGGTGGATTTTTTTAGTATCGGCACCAATGATTTGATTCAATATACTCTGGCAATCGACCGTCAAAATCCTAGACTTGGGCGTTTTTACCAGCCATATCACGAAGGGGTGCTGCGTCTGATTCGCCTGGTGATAAAAAATGCCCGCCAAGCAGGCTGCATGGTAGGCATTTGCGGGGAATTGGCTGCGGATTTGAATTTGACGGAGGAGTGGCTGCAGTTGGGCGTGGACGAGCTGTCGGTTGCACCGCCGATGATTTTGCCGATGAGGGAACGGATACGAAATTGCCGATAGCACCAGAGGAACTACCATGGTGCAGTATCGGGATGTAGTAAAGGGTATCAAGAAGAGAGATGAGACAGGTCATAGACATATTCCAAAGGGTGTTACTCATGGGGAATATATGAGCCGATTCCTGAAAACAGATACTATTTGCCCTTGTATTACCTTAGTTGTATATTGGGGCGATAAGCCCTGGGACGGACCGCGGAGATTATCTGATTTATTTATAGATTGCCCGTGGACGCCATTGGCATGGGATTTAGAGCTAAATCTTTTAGATGTGCAGCGAATGACAGAAGAAGAGATTTGCTCCTATACAGGGGAGCTTCGGACGGTTTTTGGTTTTATCAAATATGCCAAAGAGAAGAAAAAGTTAGAAAAGTTTATAGAGAATAACCAGGAATATTTTAGTGATGTTTCCGAAACAGCTCTAAATGCACTTGATGAATTAACACATTCACCAGAGCTGCAGGGGCTTCGTAAATCACAGTATCAGACACAGGAGGGAGGCTTTAATATGTGTTTGGGAATTCAGGAAATGATTCAAGAGGGAAAACGGGAAGGTAGAGCAGAGGGCAGAACAGAGGGACTTCAAAGGGGCATTGAGGGGGCAGTGGAGCTGTTAAGGGAGGCTGAATTTGAGGATAGGTTTATTGTTGAGAGGATTATGGCAAAATTTCATCTGAGCTTAGAAGATGCGGAAGGTTACGTGCTGCTTGATTCATAGGGAAAAGAACAAAGAAGTAATATTGGGGAGTAGGGGGGGCGAGAGCATGAAAACGTCTAACCAGAATTCCGCTCCCCCAAAACGCTCAAGTTTTCCTTTCAATCGTCCGAAATATAATACACAAAGTTTGGAGCCGTCCGGGGATGGACGCAGAAATGAGGAGAGTTATGACAGGACAAATGAACGGACTCTTCACCAGATCTGGCGATACGGGAAAAGCCATGGATAGCGTAGCCGGTCGGGATTTATGGGAAGCCGGCAGAGCGCGGAGAGAGGCAGCGCAGACAGCCGCTACCAAGGCGCCGGAGGAATCGGTGGAGAAAGAGCAGGAAAGCAATACGACGCGAACGGTGCGGACAAAAGTAGCCGCGAATCGTGTGGTACAGGAAAAATATCAGGAACAGGTCAGCGGAGAAAAAGCTGCCGAAGCGGAAGTAGAGTCTGTGACTAAGCAATTGGTATGGGTAGAAGACAATGTTGTGCCAGAGGATGTAGAGGAGTTAGACGAAGAAGGAAGTCTGTACGACGAGTATACCGCCCAGCAGTTGGAACGCGCTGTGCAGCGTATCAAGGACAGTAGGGCGCTTCGGCAGGAGGGAATAGAACAGCAGGTAGAAAAGCAGCGAGTAACGAGGGAGCAGATAGAAGAGGCGTCTTTGAGCGAGGCTGAACAAAAGCTGGCAGAACGGCTGGCAGCCGTAGGGATGCCTGTGACAGAGGCGAATTTGGAACGGCTTTCCACGGCGTTAGGATTGGCAGAACAGGCAGTCGGCAGGCTGGGCGAAGGTTCTTTCTCTTATTTGCTGGAAAACGGACTGGAAAGCAGTATCGAGAATCTTTACCGGGCTTCTTTTATGAATGCCCAGGGGATGAGGGAAAATACGCCGAACGGTTATCAGAGTACGGCGCGGGGAATAGGAGAAGATGTGCCAGGAGGAACCCCTGATACGACCGAAGCTTGGACGCAGATTGAGCCGCAGGCTGCTGCGAAGCTTGAGCAAGAGGGAATTCCGATAACAGAGGAATCTATGCAGGAGGCGCAGTGGTTGTTTGAGCATGGTCTGGCGATAGACGGGAAAAATATGGCGGAGCTGGAAAGCTTACATAGATTGGCGGATGGTATGGATACAGCCAATGAAACAGAGGTTTCGGGCGTTCCGCAGGAGGCGGCAGATACTTTACAGGATGAAATCATAGAGAAGCTGGTCGATCAGGCGTCCGTAGGGGGGAAAGCAACCGAAACTGTTTTAGGAGACGCCCGTCAGCGGGAGGCTTCCTATGCTGTAACAAAGTGGAATCAGATAGATTTAGACAGCATCGGACAAATTACGATGAGACGACAGATGGAAGAGGTACGGTTGAAAATGACTACCGAAGCTGCCGTACAGCTTTTAAAAAAGGGAATCCGTCTGGATACAGAAAACTTAACCCAGATTGTAGAGGGTCTAAGGGAATTGGAAAACAGTTATTACCAGAAGCTGTGTGAGGAACAGGGAGATGGCGCAGACAGTCAAACAGCGGCATTGCTCCAGGAAGTAGCGGAAAAACGTCAAGAAAGTATGTCGTTTTCGATGTATGCAATGGGAAGCGTTTACCGGAGCGCCGGGCAGATTACGTTTGAAGCATTTTATGAGGAAGGAAGCCGGATTACATCTGCTATAAAACAGGACGGTACGGCGATTGAACAGATTGGAGAGCGTTACGTACGGGCAGGGGAGGCTTATGAGACCATGGCTACCGAGGTTCGTCGAGATTTGGGCGATTCCATGAAAAAGGCATTTCGTAGCGTAGATCATTTGTTAGAAAGTCTGGAGCTGGAAGCGAACGCTGCAAATGAGCGCGCAGTACGGATATTAGGTTATAACAGCCTGGAGATTACAGCGGAATCGGTAGCACAGATGCGTTATTATGACAGTCGGGTAGCGGAAACCTTGCGGGAAATGAAACCGGGAACGGTGTTGAAGCTGATTCGTTCCGGTCAGAATCCATTGCAAATGTCAATGGAAGAACTGGGGAATGTTATCCGGGAACTTTCGGATCAGGGAATGGAAGATATGCCGGCTCATTCTGACAGTGGAACAGCAAGCCAGGAGGAGTCCAGCAGCCGGTTTTTATGGAAGCTGGAAAAGCAGCATGGTATCAGCGAGGAGGAGCGTTCCTCTTATATTGGAATTTATCGTCTGCTGCATCAGATAGAAAAAAGTGATGGTGCAGCAATCGGGGCTGTGGTAGAAGCCGGGCAGGAACTGACACTTCAAAACCTTCTGACAGCAGTTCGTACCAGGAATACGGGCAGGATTGATCAGACGGCAGGGGAAGGCATAGGAGCAAGGGAGACCGTCACTCGAAAATCGGCTTCGATTACGGATCAGATTGCACAAGGTTATGAAAATACGGATCCAACCAGTGTAGAACGAGCAGATGTTTGGCAGAAATTGGCAGCAGAAGAGGCGAGACAGCTTCGGCATGTATTGGAAGAGCCAGAGGCGGATTATCGAGAGTGGCAGACCAAGCACCTGACGGAGCAGATTGCCGATAGTCAGGAAGCAGTTTCTTTCTTGCAGGAACACGGAATAGAAAGTACGCCGGTGCTGTTAGAGGCAGCAAAAGAATTGTTAGGGTCAGACCGGCAGCTGGAGGATTTTGTTAAGGGGCTTCCGAGTGCAGAGCGGGAGCGGCTGGAACAAGAGAGTCACGGGGTATTGGATAGTCTGGGAAATGAGCCGCCAGAAGAATTCCAGGAGCAGGTAAAGCAGCTTCAGGAGCGGATATTGGAGCAGATCCAGCAGGAAAAACAGCCGGGAGAGTCCGGAAGCGGACAGATTTTGACCTTTGAGCGGCTTCAGCAGCTTAGGACGTTAGGACGGGCGATGAGCTTATCGGAACGTCTGGCTGGGCAGGAGCATTATGAGATACCAGTGGTACGGGAAGATGGAAGCATATCGCGTATTCGGCTGACAGTACGGCACGGAGCAAAAGCAGAACAGAGCCAAGGCGCCAATGGAAAGGTCGAACTGTCTATGGGTATGTTGCAGCCAGGGACGGAGGAATATGTACCGGTCAAGGGTGATTTCTGGGTACAGAATGGGAAATTGGAAGGATATTTTAGGTGTGAGTCCAGACAGGCGCAGGAGGTATTGGAGCAAAAGCTTCCTGCTATTCGTGAGGCGATTGCGGCGGCAGGGCTTGAAACGGGCAGCCTGACGTCTCATTTGGCAGGAGGACGTTCCGTTCATCACACTACTTCGCTTCCTTTGGCAGAGACCGGACAGGAGACGGAAGCGGGAGCAGCAACACAAAGCCGTTCTGCCCAGACTAAACAGCTTTATCAGGCAGCGAAGGCAGTGATTGATATTATAAGCAGATAGAAAGGAAGAAGAACATGAGAATTAATCATAATATGTCCGCAATTCGGGCAAATACACAGTTGGGGAGAACAGAAAACAAGCTGGATAAAAGTATTCGGAGACTGACGTCCGGCTATCGAATTAACCAGTCGGCGGACGATGCTGCAGGAATGTCGATTACCAGGAAGATGAAAACGCAGATCGAGGGCTTAGAGCAGGCTTCTCGAAATGCGTCGGATGGTATTTCCGTTATCCAGACAGCAGAGGGCGCTTTAAATGAAGTGACTGCTATGCTTCAGAGAATGAGAGAGCTGGCAGTTCAGTCAGCCAATGATACGTATACATGGGATGACCGGGAAACGATACAAAAGGAAGTGGATCAGCTTCGCCAGGAAATTGCACGTATTGCAAATGATACGGAATTTAATACAAAGCGTCTGCTTAACGGTGACGTAGGACGTCAGAGCTATGCGGATAAGACCAGTGTCACCGTATTTTCTACAGCGGATAAGGTACTATCCGGAGACTATGGCATTACTGTGACGCGTGATCCGAGGCAGGCGGTGATCGTGGGGGATACCGGGGGAGCCGGGGATGAAATAGAAAACAGCGGAAGTGTGAGCATCAATGGTGAGGTTGTTAAAATAGAGGCAGGAGAAGATACTATGGCAGTATTCCAAAAGCTTCAGGCTGCCTGTGATCGTGCCAACATTCGGATGGGAGCATTGGGAGACGGTCCGGATTTAGAGGATGGAGATCCGGATTGGGCAGGTTATACGACAGAGGAATATACACCAGGAGATGCGCTGTTGTTTGTAAGTCGTGATTATGGTAGTGCGGTAGAGATGGAAATTGTGTGTAGCAGTGAGGAATTAGCAGCGGAATTAGGGCTTTCCAGTGAAAAGACTACTGTAACAGGTATTGATGCGGCGATTGCACTCAATGAGGGATTTGATACGACTACTTCTATGAAGGCAGAAGGAAATTATATTTCGATTGTTGATCAAGATGGTTTTGAAATGAAAATCAAGGTAGAACCTGGAACGGCAGGGACACAGTTTGAGGATACGATGATAGGAGAGGAAATGGCAGAAGCGCCGGATGCTGACGGCGATCAGGAGATTAACATGACAGTCCTGGACGCCGGAGCAATGATTTTGCAGATTGGTGCGAACACCTATCAGGAAATGTCGGTCAACATTCCAAAGATTACCCCGGAGACATTGGGGATCGCTACTTTGAATCTGTCTACCAGAGAGGGTGCGTCAGAGGGCATTGCAAAACTGGACGATGCGATTGCTATGATATCGTCTATTCGCTCGAAGCTTGGTTCGTACCAGAACCGTTTGGAACATTCCATCATGAGCTTGGACGAGACTGTTTTGAACATGACGGAAGCATTATCTCGAATCGAAGATGTAGATATGGCTGAGGAAATGACGAACTATACCCAACAGACAGTGCTTTCTCAGGCAGGAACATCCGTGCTGGCACAGGCTAACGAGCGACCGCAGAACGTTTTGAGTCTGTTACAGGGCTAACAGCGATCGTAGCGATATGCAATATGTAGATAGACATGGTAGTGCATAGGTCGATAAAAAAAGGGAACATGCAGAAAGTAGGAGGAAAGAATGAAGGAAGAATCCATAAAGGCATATTCCAGGAGGGTAACGCAGGCAAACCGAAGCGAACTGATTGTTATTATGTATGATATTATCCTGGAGGATATTCAGGACGCCAGGGAGCTGCTGGCATCAGGAGATCCGGCAAGCTTTCAAAAGAGCCTTGCCCATGCCGTCCGTTTTGTAAGTGAGCTGATGGTAGCATTGGATATCAGTTATCCGGTTTCCAAAAACCTGATGCGGCTTTATATCTATGTAAACCGTTGTCTGAACCATGCCAGAATACAGCGTAAGGATACGGAACTGGATGCTGCGGAAAAGGTGCTGCGCGGTTTGTACACAGCGTTTGAAGGGGTAGCGCAGCAGGATCATTCACTTCCGGTTATGGAGCATACACAAAAGTTGTACGCCGGTCTGACTTACGGGCGGGGCGTATTGAATGAAACCCTGGTATCACCGGATGAAGAAAATCGAGGCTTTAAGGCATAGAATAGCCTTGGCAGGTAATAAAATGTAACAGTTCAGTTTGGCGTTTCGTCAGGTCTGGACTGTTACTTAAAATGCACACGGGACAGGAGAGAGAAAAAATGAAAAATGGCAGAAGGCTTTTGGCGGCACTTTTGGTGGTTATGCTGGTAGCCCTAACGGGCTGTTCTAAAGGGAATGAAACGTCTCAGGGAGGAGAAAAGGATCAGGCTAAATTTGACCAATTCCTGGAAGACCAGTTTCGGGAAAACGTGCAGTCTGATTCTATTTCCCTGCATTATACCCTGGCGCATCCGGAAAATTATGGGATTACGGATATGGAACCGACCCTAGGAGAATACAGCGAGGAAAGTTTCCGGGAGAACTTAGAGGACGCAAAGGAAACATTAGAGGAGCTTGGGCAGTTTGACTATGAAAGCTTAACAGAGGCACAACAGCTTAGCTATGATATTATGGAGCATTCCTTGAATACCACGATAGAAGGAGAGTCTTATTTTCTATATGACGAGGTGTTTAGCCCAACGACTGGGCTGCAGGCGCAGCTTCCGGTTTTGCTGGTGGAATATAAGTTTTATTCGGCAAAGGATGTCAAGGATTATTTGAATATTCTGCCTTGCGTAAAAGACTATTTTGAGGATATTTTAGAGGTAGAACGGAGGCGTTCTGCGGCAGGACTGTTTCTTTCAGATCGGGCAGTGGACGATATTATCAGTCAATGTGAAGACTTTATAAAAAACCCCGATGAAAACTTTATGATTACGACGTTTGCCGGGCGTCTTAGCGGTCTTTCAGATATCAATGAGGATGAACGTCTTGCCTTTGAATATGAAAATAAACGTTTGGTAAAGGAATATGTGATTCCTGCTTATGAGGAAATTATCTCTGTTTTAAACGAATTAAAGGGAACCGGAAAAAATGAAAAGGGATTATGTGAGTTTCCTGAGGGCAAGGCATATTACGAATGGTTGGTGAAAAACAATACTGGTTCTGATTGGAGCATCAGTAAAATGAAAACTGAATTGGAAAAGACGGTTCAGGAGGGAATTGCGCGAATCCAGTTAGCATATACGGCAGAGCCAAGCGCCCTGGAACAGACGGCTTCCCCAGAGTGGCCAAAGACAGAGCCGGAGGAAATTTTATCTTATTTAAAAGAGGCAATACAGGCGGACTATCCGCCGATAGAAGATACGGATTATTCGGTTAAATACGTCGATCCTTCCATGCAGGAACATTTAAGCCCAGCCTTTTTCCTTACTCCTGCTTTAGACGACTGGGGGAATCTGTCTATTTATATCAATGAGAGTGAAAAAAACGGAAATATGGATACCTTGTTTACTACCTTAGGACACGAAGGGTTTCCGGGGCATCTATATGAAACAGTACGTTTTAACCAGACGAATCCTGCGCCGATTCGTCAGCTTCTTTCCTTTGGCGGTTATTCGGAAGGCTGGGCGACCTATGCCGAGTACAGCACCTATGAATATGCAGGGTTCTCCGAAAGCCTGACCAACCTTTTAAAATACAATAACATGACCGTGCTGGCGATTTGCGGTCGAATTGATATCGGAATCAACTACGATGGCTGGAGCCTAGAAGATACTTATGAATATTTGGCTGGCTATGGTCTGGCTAGTACGGTAGAGGATGCGGACGGAATATATTGGTCGAGCATCGAAGAACCAGCGAATACGTTGGATTATATCATCGGTTATCTGGAATTTGCCGGTCTGCGCAGCGAAGCGGAAAAAGTCTGGGAAAAAGAACATGCGGGCGAGAAGTTTGATGCTGTGGCGTATCATGAAAAATTACTGGATTTGGGACCTGCGCCGTTTGAGGTTCTTCGGAAGTGGATGGCGAAGTAGAAAGAAATCCTATCGGCGATCGTTGCCAGCGCAGCGATCGCCTTTTGTTTTATATTTTCTGCCTGTTATTTTCTAAATAAGATTATAAAAAATCTCCTCCAGTGGAATAGAAAAATCATCATAGAGAGATACTGGAACGATGGTTTTACAAAACTTTTTTTCTTTTTCTGTCATATCTTCTTCTGTCAAATAGACATCTACTCCATCGCAGAACGATTCACATGTTTTTGTCTTAAACTTGAAACGGTCTCGGGAAGAGCCGGATTTTAGGCTTTGCCCCTTTTGCAATTATTCCTATACAACAGTTTCATTCATACCTATCAAATCCGCTTTCAGCAATGACCTGTTTATACCAGTTGGCACTCTTTTTTGGAGTACGCTCTAAAGTTTCAAAGTCTGTGTAGCAAATGCCATAGCGCATAAAAGTACCCGCGTTCCACTCAAAGTTATCTAACAGACTCCACAAATAATACCCTCGGATATCAATGCCATCGTCTATAGCCTTTTTCAGCCAATACAGCACTTTCTCCAAATAAGCAATCCGTTCGTCGTCTTCTAGGAAATCTTCTTTTGGTTTATCGCCGAAATCCAATTGAATCGCGCCGTTTTCTGTTACATAAATCGGTATGTCTACGTGATATTTTTCTACCAGCATGTGCATCACTTCATAGATCGCTTCCGGATGCTGTTCCGGTTTGTTCTGATAGTTGCCGCCTGCTGCTTTTTGCTCTGCGCGTTTGCGGTTTTCCTCTGCGTTGTCCACCAAACCATTGTAGAAGTTCAGACCGTAAAAATCAATTGGCTGTCGGATGGTTTTAAAGTCATCGTCTTTTATATGCGGTGTCAGGTGGTTTTCCTGGTAGTAGTTCGTCAATGTATCGGAGTAGCCGCCTAAAAACAACGGATGTAAGAACCAACCATATCCGGCGATTTCGTTGCCTTTTTGTGCCAGCGCTTCGTCCTCCTTATTGCCAGGGCGACCGGCTTTATGCTTCCAGATATCTACGACAATACCGATCTGAGCTTTTGGCAGATGATAGGTGCGGAACAATTTTACTGCTTCACCGTGAGCGACCAGTAAGTGGTGCAGAGCTTGTCTGGCATATGCCTCGTCGGTCAGACCAGGGGCAAAAGTCCCCAAGCCATAGCCTACATAAGTGGCGATTGGCTCGTTGAATGTAACCCACATATCGATCTCGTCTCCAAAGTTATCTAACAGCACCTTGGCATACTCTGTAAACCACTGGATAGAATCCCGGTTGCCCCAACCGCCCTTGAGTTGTAGCTGGTAGGGAAGATCCCAATGGTACATGGTAGCGTTCGGCTTAATTCCGTTTTCCTTTAGACAGTGAATCAGGCGTTTGTAATAGGCGATTCCTTGCTCGTTTACCGTGCCAGTGCCATCCGGCAGGATCCGCGACCAGGAGAAAGAAAAGCGATAGCTTTTTAGCCCCAGCTTTTTCATGAGCTGTACATCCTCTTCATAACGGTGATACTGGTCGCAGGTGACGTCCGGCACCTGATTATTCCGTACTTTGCCCGGAATCCGGCAAAACACATCCCAGATCGAAAGACCGCGACCATCCTCAAAGGCTGCTCCCTCTACCTGCTGGGCAGCGGTAGCGGCTCCCCAGATAAATTCTTTTGGAAATGTTACTTTCAATCTTATCATCCACCTTTCTTGTTCCCATTTGCTATTTTTACTAAATTTGCTTTTCTTATTCCTTTGGAAGTTCCCGACCGACCTTTTGCATTGCAGTTTGGCTATATTCGTGAACTTCGATTTTATTGCCGTCCGGGTCATGGAACCACATAGATTTATTTCGGTCGATACAAGGCTGAGGCGGAATGTCGATGATCTCCTTTCCACCGCGGGCTATCAACTCTTCATAAAACGCCTGAATGTCATCTACTACCAAGGCAAAATGCGTATACCCGTATTTGCTATCATCCGGGAGATTGTCCAGATGAGCTTTTACTTCGTCAAATAGTTCAATAAAATAGCCGTCCAGCCACTCCAGATAAACAATCCAAGTACGGTCCTTTAACTGCTCCAACTCCTGCAGACGCTGTGGATCTAGTTTAGCCCGGTGTTCTGGATGTTTTGGAAGCATATCGCCATAATAGAGACGGAATTTTTCCTTGAGTCCCAAAACTTCCTTGTAAAAACGGATGCTTTCTTCCAGGTTCTTGCAGTTGAAACCAATGTGCGAATTTGCTTGTATAATCATTCTGATATCCTCCTTGTCTGCAGGCTGCTCTCCTCCGTCCCTTGTGGCTCTCTTAACGGAAGAGCGCGTTGTGTGGTTGTTTTCACGGTGACAAAGGCGCTGTTTGCCTGATGGCTGGCGACCATACATTCTTGGATATCCAGCACATGAAGAGCTGTTTCGGCGCTGGCACGGGCAGGGCGTTCCTCTTGGATGGCGTAAGCCATATCTGCCAGACCTACGCCACGGGAATCCTTTTTAAACCCAAACGGTGTTTCCACTAAGATGTGCTGTGGATTTTCTGCATTGGCAAAGTCAGTCGTATTCCGGTATAGACGTACTTCACCTGGGAACCAGTCTGGACAGCCGCAGTAGAGGATGCCTTTGCTGCCGTAGATGGCAAAATAGGTCTGGTCGAAAAATACGCTGTCTGCATTGATTGACAGGGTACCAGTGATACCGTTTTCCAGCTCTAAAATAGAATAAAACTGGCTTTCGTTCGGAGTATCAAAGGTTTTGCCGAAATTCGGAGACGGTTTAAATGTGTTTACATGGGTCGGGTAAGGTGTCTTGATGGTTGCGTTGACGCGGCTGACCGGTCCTAATAAGTTTATCAGCATGGTAAGATAATAGACGGAATAGTCTAAAATAATGCCGCCGCCTGGCTTGTTTAGATAATCCATAGCGGAAAGGAGTCGGTCGTTGTCTCGATTGCCCACCATTGCAAAGCTGGTGATCGTGCCAAGCTCGCCGGAATCAATGATTTTCCGGGCATTTTGCGCCCAGCCGGAAAGGAACGTGTCCGGGGCAGTTCCCAGGTATTTTCCTTGTTTTTTGGCTAGTTGGCAGAGCCTGGCAGCCGACTTGCTATTTAAGGTGAAGCACTTTTCTGTGTATGCGTGCTTGCCGGCTTTTAAAATATCGGACAAGATCGACTCGTGAACGGCGGGCGGCGTCAGGTTCAATACGATATCAATGTTTGGGTCATTTAAAATTTTCTCGTTGGTTGCCGCTGGAATGTTATATTTTTGGGCAGCATTTTTTGCAGCTTGGGGGTTTAGGTCGGCAATCGCCGTCACTTTTACAATCTGGAATTTGGTTGCCAGGGTATCCAAATAAGTGCGGCTGATCATACCTGCTCCGATGACACCAACGTGCATGGCTTTTGTTTGTTTTTCTTTCATTATTTTTCCCTTCTTTATCTAGCCTGTAGGTAGGAGTTTACAGGTTTTGAATCTTATCTCAATATAGAATCTTTACAGGATTAGCGCTATAATTTACACATCTAGTATATAACTTCTTTTTCCATTTCCTCAATATTCAATTCTTGATAAAAAATTTCAAAAAATTGACCCTTTCTCTTTTTTGCCCTGATAATCTTGTAAAAGAAAAGAGGATATGCTACCCTGATAATAGATGGAAGAAGCGCAGGGAATACAGAAAACTTGATTTTGAAAAGATACGTGAGGGAGCTATGAAGAGCCGAACAAAAATCAGAGTATTTAACAGGCTGGCGATGTTGTTTTGTGTGATTGAGATCCTTGTTCTGGCAGGAATTATTCTGTTGGTTTTGCGGTATGCCCATATCCAGGAAAGAAGCGATGCCTTTGAGTTAGATAGGCGCGCAGTTCAGGTGATGGAGCGTATGGAGGAACAGATCGGATCGGTCTATGATATTGAAAATAATCTGCTCAACGATACGCGCCTTGGGCAAGTTGCCTATAGGATGTATTCTGACCGTTATGAAAAGAGTAAATTACTGCTTGGCATTGTAGGCAGCATGAAAAGCATCCAGTCAAATTCTGTCATTGATGATATCAGAGTGTTGTTTCCAAAGGAATCCGTGGAATTAAGCGCCCTGGAAGGGTATCATCGGCAGATAGATGAGACAAGGTTTTCTGCGGATATCCGGCTGAACGAGTATCTTTTGATGTCAGGGGACAGCTTATGGATGCGGTTTCATTATCCTTTTATTTTGTTGGAGGGAGAAGAGCCAGCTTATGTTGTAGCGGTTGAATTTATTGATACATTTTTTACAGCATATCTTGATCTCTTCCGGGAGAATGAGCAGTCAGGCGCTATGCTGCTCTTAACGGATGTGGAGGATAGACTGTATTCGCTTTATGGGGAGGAAGAATATCAAACAGCCATTTTAAGCCAGTGGCAGGAACATATTAAGAGAGGGGCTTCTGACGAGGGCTACCAGATAGAAAAGAAGATTGACGGAAGAAATTTTTATCTTTCTTATGTGCCGTCCGACAAATATCCTATCGTGTTGGCAGTATATCAGTATCGTAATGTGCTGAGCCGGAATATGGCGTCTACGTTGTTTATCATCTGCTGTGTCATTCTGGTAAATATTATATTTGTAATGGTGATTTTTCTGCAGACGAATAGAAGCGTAGTACGCCCGTTTTACAAGCTGATGGATGCGTTTGGTAAAGTAGGAAAGGGAGATTTAACTACCCGGATTCACCATAACAAGAACGATGAATTTCAGTTTATGTATGATTCCTTTAACGATATGACCGGGAATATGAAGCAGTTGGTATTGGATGTTAGGGAACAGCAAAAGCTGGTGGCAAATGCAGAATTTTTGCAGCTTCAAGCGCAGATCAACCCGCATTTTCTCTATAACAGCTTTTTCATGATCAAATATATGGTACGAAGCGGGGAATATGAGCAGGTGGAAAAGGTAGTAACGACACTGGCGGAATATTATCGATTTATCAACAAAGAGACGGCGCAGATGATCTTCCTTTGTGATGAGGTGCGGCATATGGAGAGCTATATTTATATCCAGCAGTTGCGTTTTTCCGATCGCGTTACAGTGGAGAATGATAGTTTACCAATAGAATTAGGGCAATGGAAGGTGCCGAAGCTGATTTTACAGCCGTTACTTGAAAATGCTTATCAATATGGAGTGAAAAATCTTCTAAAAGACGGATTGATTCGTATTTCCTATGAGAAAGACGGTGAGACGTTATGGATTCATGTGGAGGATAATGGAAGGGAACTTACTCCGGGCATATTGGAACGTATCAAACAACAGGTATATTCGGAAGAGGAACAGGATATTCGCCATGCCCTGACGAATATACAAAGAAGGCTGCTGCTGGCATACAAAGATCCACAGGCGCTTACGTTGGCGATTGGGACGTTGGGTGGGCTGCGGGTTACGATTCGTCTTAGGAGGATAGAGGAATGAAGAGAAGAATGAGCCGTCTTTTGCTAACCATACTGTTGGCGGCAATATTGATAGGAACTCTGGCAGGGTGTAAAAATGAGACAGGAAGGAATGAGGCGAACAACGAGGAATTCCGTATCCCTTTGGAACCTTTGGGAAAATACCCTGCACCGGTTACACTGACTTCCTTTTTTTCCATTGCGACTGTTATGCTGGATGAATTTCAGGAAGAAATGGTGAAAGAATCTTATTTTAACCGCAGGCAGGAAGAGATGCTCAACATTTTTATCGACTATCTCTGGTATGCGCCGGGTACGGCGAATGATGCGGGACAAAAAATCAATATGGCAATTGCGTCCGGGGAAATACCGGATTTTATGGTGGTAAATGAGACACAACTGGCGATGCTCTCAAAAACGGATTTAATCAACAAAGAGATTGGCGATATTTTCTTGAACTATGCGTCTGATGAGCTAAAGGACTGGTTTTTTGCAGACGATAACGATGCTTGGGATTCTGTGACTTATGATGGTAAGACCATTGCTCTGTATGCGAAAGGCGCTGCAATTAACAATGCTGCTATTTTGTGGATAAGAAAGGATTGGTTGGACAGGCTGGAGCTGAAAGTTCCGGAGACGATGGAGGAATTGTATCAGGTGATGGTTGCCTTTCGGGAAGGGGATCCGGATGGAAACGGAATAGATGACACATATGGGATGGCATTACAGAAGGATTATATGGTTTGTGCCGGGGTGGCATGCGCGGGTGGAGTCTTTAATAGCTTTGGAGCAAATCCCGGTATCTGGATAGAGGGAGAAAATGGACTGGAATATGGCAGCGTGGCAGAGGGAGCAAGGGAGGCGGTAGCTTTTTTGGCAAAGGTTTATGCAGATGGGTTGATTGCGGAAGATTTTGCCAGTATGGACGGTAATCAGGCTTCGCAGGATGTGACAGCCGGTAAGATTGGTATTTTGTATGGCGCCAGTTGGAATCCGATGTATCCGTTAAATCACAGTGTGGTTCGTGACCCCTATGCGGACTGGATCGCCGTGCCGGTGCCTCAGCCAGTAAAAGGGAGGATTCCAAGACCTCAGCGTGACGCCAGCGGCGAGTATCTGTTTGTCGTCAGCGCTGCGTGTGAGCATCCGGAGGCTGTTGTAAAATTGCTGAACTTTTATGTGGAGATGTACACCAATCAAGAGGAATATGAGAAGTGTTGTCATGATGGAGTAGTAGATCAGATAGCAGGGGTCAGTGGCTTTCCTCAGCATTTTGTGATGCTAAAGCAGTACGATCCAAGAAAAGAAATGAAAGCGCATGATGCCTTGACAAATGCCTTAAAGACAGGAGAGACAAAAGGGATGACAGCGGAGGAGCTGGAATACTATGAGCTGTCTAAAGCTTATTTGGAAGAAGGGAATCCCAATGGATTTGGTGCGTATCGGGTATACGGTCCTACGGATTCCGCTTATGCGGTAATTGACTATTATGACCGGAATCGGATGTATGTGTCGGATCGGTTTACCAGGGCAAGAACTCCGGCTATGATTCAGAAAATGTCGATTGTGGATGATAAGATTCTGGAGTTTTATACAAAGGTGATTTTAGGGGTGGAATCCATCGAACAATTTGATCGGTTTCTGAGAGAAGTAAATGAGTTAGGGCTTGCTGATATTACATCTGAAGTAAATAAGTGGTATTTAAGTAAAAGTAGGAGGTAACATGTACCGGGTATTAATCGTAGACGATGAAAGGATGGCGAGAGAAGCGACGTTTGAGCTTCTTTCTATGATCGGGGATATTGAGATGGAACTGCTAAAGGCGGGTTCTGCTATGGAAGCGGAAAAGTATTTTATCGCCCAGCGTGTGGATATCGTAGTCCTTGATATTAACATGCCGCAGATATCAGGGTTGGAATTTTACGATAGGATCAAAGAAAAATGGCCGTATTGTAAGGCGATTTTTCTTACTGCATATTCAGAATTTGACTATGTGTATCGGGTACACGAACATGCAAAGTATGTTCTCAAGGCAGAGGATGAGCAAAAGCTTTTAGATGCGTTCTACACTACAGTGGAGGAGATTGAAAATGAGATCTTGCTAAGTCAGGCGCGGGAGACACAACTTAGCTACCAACAGTTAGAACAAGTTTATATGGGCAGCGACTATCTGCGGGAAATGTTAGCGGGAGGGATTGATTTGGAACAGCTAACAGAAGAGGACTTTTGCAATATGGGGCTTTCTTTGTTACCAGGGGAAGATGTGTTTCCTGTGGCGCTTCGCTATTCCGGGACGTATGACAAGGATTTTAAGACAAAGCAGAAGGTTTTGGAAGTTATGCGGCAGCTTGTCATTACCTGTTTTCTGGAACAAAACCGCGGCGGCGCATGCTATTATAATCAAAATCTGGTGTATTTGCTGCTTCAGCCGCTTATAAAAGAAGACCAGGAGAAGCAGGAAAACCTAGTCGGCAGATTGGAGGGGTATGCGTCTATTTTTCAGGAGGCTTTTCAGAAAAATACGGGGTGTTCTACCTCTATCCTCTTAGCCGGTAAAGGAATGTCGTTTACGGAAGCTATCGCCGCGTTTGAAGCTTTTCGGATCAGCCTGTCTAATATGGAGGAGGATGTGATCCAAAGGACAGATGATATGCCAGAGGAGGATTTTTTAGAGTCTGTGCAAGTATCAGAGGAAAGAAGACAGATACTACATAGATTCGTGCAGGATTTTGGTTATCATTTGGATATCAATCATTCCGAGGGAGCATTGGCGGCGTTGCGTCAGATGACCGGGGAGATGCAGGAAATCCGCAGTAAGCATGACCTGTTGGCTATGGAAGTATATAATCTGATCAGTACCAAGCTTCTTGGGATGATCCTCCGGTGGAATCTTCAGGAACAGATTGCGTTCCGAATCAGCACCTTGGATTTGTGCAATGTTTCTGCCCATTCTGATTGGAAGCATGCTTTTCGATATTTGGAGTCGGTTATGGAAAACATATATGCGCTTCGTCAAACTACCGTGATTCGCCAGAAGGAAGTCATTATTCAGAAAATCAAGTACTATATCAAAGAAAATCTCAATGGAGATACTTCGCTGTGTACACTGGCGGATTATGTAAATTTAAGCCAGGAATATCTGTTGCGTATCTTTAAAAAAGAAGAAGGAGTTACCATTTTAAAATATATAAATGACAAAAAGATTGCCGAGGCAAAGCGGTTTTTAAGGCAGGAACAGTTACAGGTAAAAGAGGTAGCCGAGCAGCTTGGCTTTTCCAGTTCTGGGTATTTTATCCGGTTTTTCCGGGAAAAGACAGGGATGACGCCGCATCAGTATCAAGAAGCCGGAGATTGACGGTCGCCTGCTCCGACTCAATATGCAATATCAATATTGTCCTATTCGATATCAAGTATTTCATATTGAACCAAACAAGCCCTTTCCCTATAATAAATCGTGTTACAGCCCAGTTGCCATGTGGGGTGTTTGTGGTAGATGATAGAGAGAAAGGGGATTTTTAAATGAAAAAGAGAACCAGAATGTTAGCCATGTTCCTCTGTTTTCTTGCTCTTTGTTCCTGTTTGGAGGGTTGCAAGGCTTCTATAGATCAGAAGCAGAAGACAGATGGGACAGACGGGGCGGCAGACAATTCAGAAGAAGATTTTGCAGGAACAGACGAATGGAGCTGGCCGTTACCGGAAAAGAAAGAACTTTCTATATGGATTGAATGGAACAATGATTATGCCGAGGATCCGAATGAACTTTTTTCTATGGAGGTTCATGAGGAGAATACCAATGTACATATCAATTGGACTGCTTTGGGCTCCAGTGAAGTAAAGGAAAAATTCGGTTTGATGCTTGCTTCAGGAGAATACCCGGATATCATCCGTCATGGGGATAACTGGTATTCTGGTGGAGTGATTGCAATGGAACAGGATGGGGTGACAGTTGATCTGACGGATTTGATTCCAACGTATATGCCAAATTATCAGACGCTGCGTACTAGCGATCCGGATGTGGAACGGGCAACGAAGGGAGACGACGGACGATTGTTGGCTGTTTATTCCCTTGCATCCGACAATGGGGTTTTAAAAGGGGAACATATATGGCATGGTCTGGTACTCCGTAAGGACTGGCTGGAGGAACTGGAAATGGAATCTCCGGTTACGATAGAGGACTGGCACAAGGTTCTGGTTGCTTTTAAGGAGCATTATGGATGTGAGGCGCCGCTGATGATTGGCCAGAACGGTACCGATGCTTCCTCTGCCTTTACGTCTGCCTATGGTGTGCTTTCTGCTTTATTCCTGGATGGAGATACGGTAAAATTTGGTCCGGTGGAGGAAGGTTACAGACAATGGATAGAATTGTTTCGCGACTGGTATGCGGAAGGATTGATTGATCCGAATTTTACTGCCAATGGCGCAGGTTATATGGCTCCGGCTGAATATATTGCAACAGGGCGCGCCGGCGCTGGGGTAACGATTTATAGTGTGACCGCAGATACCTATAAAAATAATGGCTATACCGATGAGGAGGGTTTTTGGTTGGCAGCAGTGCCACTTCCGGTACTCAACGAGGGTGATACGCCAATGACTTCGTTCCGCACCAGTGAGATTGTAAAAGAAAGCCTCACTGTCACTTCAAACTGCAAGGATGTAGAACTGGCGCTACGATATCTGGATTACCATTTTACAAAGGAATCCATGCTTTTAAATAGTTATGGCATTGAAAATGACAGTTATTTTGTAGATACAGAAGGGAACTATCAGATTTCGGATAAGATAAAAGACCAGGTGGCAAAGGGCGAATATCCGACCGTCAATGCGGCTGTCGGTATGTATAATTTATTCTATTCTGCGTTTGGCTTGTATAACTGGGGAGCGAGTAACGTGACCAATTATGATTCTGCAACCATTGCTTC
>CAJUFW010000029.1:22630-25384 GCA_910585655.1 uncultured Lachnospiraceae bacterium | reverse complement strand
AGTGGAAAGGAAGCGGGCATGTGTAATTTTGGCTTCATCTTGGCTAACTAACATTCCGCCGCCGGAGGTGGTAATGATTTTATTGCCGTTAAAGGAAAGAATCGCCTGACTGCCAAATGTTCCGGTCATCTGTCCCTGGTAACAGCTCCCTAAGGATTCCGCGGCATCTTCTATGAGTGGTACTCCATGCTCTGCACAGATTTCCTTGATTTCCTTTAGCTTGGCAGGTGTTCCGTAAAGATTTACTACTATGACAGCCTTTGCCTCCGGATACAGACGAAATGCCTGGCGCAATGCCTCCGGATCAAGATTCCAGCTTTCCCGCTCAGAATCCAAAAAAACCGGGATGGCTCCCTGGTATACGATCGGATTGCAGGTGGCTGAAAATGTCAAATCCTGGCAAAGCACAACATCCCCTGCGCCGATTCCCTCGTTAATAAGAGCCAGATGGATCGCCGCTGTTCCGGCTGACAGAGCTGCCGCATATATGGTCGGTGTAGCGCTTACTGCAGAGTTCTCTTTTTTATCCGGAGCTATCCCTCTTTCTGCTTTACTCAGATATGAGGCTACTTCCTGCTCCAATGCGTTGACATTTGGTCCTAACGGAGCAATCCAGTTTGTATCAAATGCTTCCTGGATATACTGCAACTCCTCGCCGTGCATGGTTGGAGAAGATAAATAAAGCTTTTTCTTCATCATAACTACTCCCTTTCCATTTCTCTTTTCTATTGTTTTTAATTGTTTCTAACATTATTTCTACTTGTCTTTCATCATTTTTCCTTGTTTTGTTTCTAATCGTTTGCTTTCGGCTGGTACGTCGGCACCAACTCTTTGATTTTGGCTTTTAGCGCCTTTGGAGTCGGTTCGTCCTCGATAAAGGTTTTCAGTTCTGCAAGCTGCCGGACAAACAGTTCTTCGTCCAGTTCGATCGGTTTGCCGATATGGATAAGCTTATTCGCGGTTTCCTGCATTCCCTCTTCTTCCATCAGCAATTCCTCATAGAGTTTTTCCCCCGGACGCAGCCCGGTAAAGATGATTTCGATGTCCTCTCCTGGCGTCAGCCCGGAAAGTTTGATAAGGTTGGTTGCCAAATCAAGGATTTTTACCGGTTTTCCCATTTCCAGAACGAAGATTTCGCCGCCCTTTGCATAGGCTCCTGCCTGCAGTACCAGAGAAATGGCTTCCGGTATGGTCATAAAATAGCGGATGATATCCGGGTGTACGACTGTCACCGGTCCGCCGGCTGCAATCTGCTTTTTAAAAAGCGGAATTACACTTCCGTTGCTGCCCAATACATTGCCGAAACGAACCGCTACAAAATCTGTTTTAGAGCGTTTATTCCAGGTTTGCACAATCATTTCGCAGATCCGCTTGCTCGCTCCCATTACGTTCGTCGGATTAACCGCTTTGTCCGTGGAAATCAGGACAAATTTATCTACGTTGTATTTATCTGCCGCCTGTACGACTTTCCAGGTTCCCAATACATTGTTTTTGATCGCCTCATTCGGGCTGTCCTCCATCAGCGGCACATGCTTGTGCGCGGCTGCATGGTACACCAGGTTCGGGCGATATGTGGAAAAAATCTCGTCTATTCGCTTGGTGTTGCGAACCGAAGCAATGAGGACGACCTGATCCAGATCCGGGTAGGTCATTTTCAGTTCCTGCTGGATGTCATAGGCATTGTTTTCGTAAATGTCCACAATCACTAACTGCTTTGGCTGATGCCCGGCAATCTGTCGGCAAAGCTCGCTGCCAATCGAACCGCCGCCCCCAGTAATCATCACCACTTTATCTTTTACATAGCCCATAATCGAATCAATATCTGTCCGTACCGGTTCCCGTCCCAGTAAATCCTCTACGCTGACATCCCGTAAAAGATCCATCGAAACCTGTCCGTTTACAATTTCGTCCATACCAGGAGTAATCTTGAGTTGACACTCGGTTTCCTTACATATCGCTACCAACTCTTTGATCGCGGTACGGGTAGCGGACGGAATCGCAATGATAATCTCCTGAATATGGTGCTTTTCCACACTGGCTAAAATATCATCCCGCGTCCCTACTACCTTGATTCCATGAACATAGCTGCCCTTTTTGCTCTTATCGTCATCAATGACACAGCATATTTTCATCCGAATCTGGCTGCTGTTTAGGATTTCCCGGATAATCATATGCCCGGTATCTCCGGCGCCCACGACCATCACCCTTGTAACCGAGCCTCCGTCCGAACGGTTAATCAGATAAAGCCGAATTGCCCGGTACAAAAACCGGCTTCCCGCTACACAGACCAACAGCACCCCGCAATAGAGAAAATAATAAGCCCGCGGCAACGGATAGCCCTGACCGATTCCCCGCAGCAGATGAACGGCAATAAACTGGACAGCCGACGATAATACACATGCCGATAAAATATTTTGCATCTCTGTCATTCCGGCATAGCTCCAAAGGCTGTGATACAGCCGGAAAATCCAGAAAATAATCAATGTAATTACGATGTTAAAAGGAAGATAATCCCAAGCCGCGTCCAGATACCTTGCTTCGATTCCGCTCCAGGACAGATCGAACCGCAGCAACAAGGCAAAAAAAGCAGAAAAACAGATGCTTAACACGTCAAAGCAAGCGACAAATACTCTTTTTAACCATATCTGATATTTTTTTAACAGTTCTACCATATCACTCATTTTATTTGCTCTCCTTTTGTGCCGCAGGATTTCCTTTGAAAAAGAATTCCACAAAGTGGAATTCGCGCGAGTG
>CAJUFW010000029.1:16136-22620 GCA_910585655.1 uncultured Lachnospiraceae bacterium | reverse complement strand
CACGTACTGACACACTCTTTCCTACACGACGCTCTTCCGATCTAGTGTGCATCCTGTCCAAAGGGCTTTTTGTATCGTAAGGAAGTTCGGAGAACTTTCCTATGATATAAAAAAGTTACCTGCGTACTATAGTGTACTTCAAAATATCCTGATTTGCAACTATTTTATACCAAATCAATTATTTTAAACATGAAAAAAAATTCGACGTTCAACCTTTTACAGTCAAACGCCGTTTTTAAAAGTATTAAAAATCTTTGCTGAGCAGAAAATCCGCAATGTGCATGGTTTTAATTCCTTCATAGTTGCCACCTGCGAAATCATCCGCCATCAGCACATATTTCGGATAATTGTCGTGAATTTCAAGCAGCCGTTCATATTCCCGCTTTTCCGTTTCGGTAGACCTGATTTCCTTTGTCACCTGAACATACAGCTTTTCCGACTGTCTTGTGGCTATAAAATCAATTTCGCCGTCAGGAGTTTTACCGATAGTTACCGCATAGCCGCGCCGCAGCAGTTCCAGATAGACGACATTTTCCAGCATAGCGGCAATCGAGATCTGCGTATAGCCAAGAACGCTGTAACGGAGCGCGGTATCCGCAAGATAGAATTTCTCCTGCGTTTTTAACAATTCCTTTCCCTGAACGTCAAAGCGCGAACAGCGGTGCAGAATATACGCGCTTTCCAATTTCTCAAGATAACTGTAAACCGTCTCATTGTCGATGAACCGACGCTCGGATTTGAGATAATCAGAGATGGATTTGGCAGAAAAGGTTCTGCCCACATTATCGAAGGCAAATTTCACGATTCGTTCAAGCTGATCCACCTTGCGCACCTGATTACGCCTGACTATATCAGAAAAAATCGTTGAGTTGTAGATATCACGGACAATGGTATAGACCTCGTCGTTCGTATAGTGCTGTAAGTGTGTCGCAGGAAATCCGCCCAGCCGGATATATTCGGTCAGTTCCTCTCTCGGTTTGCCAACCTCGGTATACTCCTTTTTAAAACTCAGGTATTCAGCAAAGGAAAGCGTAAAAATTCGGAACGAAATATAACGCCCTGTCAGATATGTCTCAATTTCAGAGGACATCATGCGCGAGTTTGAGCCAGTCACATAAATATCCACATCATAATCGGATGCAATCGAATTAACAGCCTTCTCCCAATGCTTAATCTCCTGCACCTCGTCAAGAAACAAATACGTTTTCCCATCTGGCGACAGCCTGCTCTTTAGCTCCGTAAACATTTCCTTTGCGGTCATATCCCCATATTCCATAGAATCAAAGCGATAGCTGACAATACGGTGTTCCGGCACGCCCTTTTTTTTCAGTTCCTCAATAATCATTTTCAGTATGGTGGATTTTCCGCACCGTCGTACTCCGGTCAGGATTTTCACGAACGGCGAATCCACATAGACCATAATCTTGTCTACATACATCGGTCTGTAAACCACTGTAACCACCTCCATCTGCATATATGATACCGCAACTCCAAAATAAATCAATAGGTTTTGCGGTTATAACCCAAAAAACTTTTCGACTTTTTTATGAATTGCGGATTCTTGCAGAGGTTCTTACAGTGCCACATCACTGATTCAGCCTAAGTCCAATGCACTTGTTTAAATTGTTTTGCTATTATGCTTTAATATGCCACAGGTTCTTCTCCCTCGTCCAGCAGTCGCTCCGGATTATAGGTCATTCTGACTTTGCCATAGTTGACGCCTGTCGTTTTTCGCCCCAAAAAGATGGTCTCAACCGGTTCTGCTTTGCCCTCTAAGACCAGCTTGCAGCACTGAATCAGATCTTCGATTGCAGATTCCGGCTGTGAAAAACAGGTCGGCAGGCCGGCATAGCCTACATGCCCATTCCAGTTTTGGTCAAACTTATCGGAAAGCGCCTGCACCTTGAGGAAGCCGCGAAGCATCGTGTTGACGCTTCCGCCCATACCAAGTGTATTGGTGTTGCAGCAATCTCCGCTGATCAGAAGCCGGTTTTTCTCATCCAGCAGGGCTAAGCCGCCCGGCGTATGCCCGGCAATCGTAACGACTTTCAGACTCCGATCGCCCAAATCAAAGACAAATCCGTCTTCTACGTTGATTAGCTCCGGAAACTCGGTAAATTCCTTGACCATATCCCGGCTGTAAGCATAGGCGTCATAACCGCCCATATTGCCCAGTGTGTCACAGTAATTTCGCAATTCCTCGAAATTTACGTTATGAATCATATCAAAATCGCGTTCGTTCGCATAGACCTTTTCAAAGGCGCCGATTCCGCCGCAGTGATCCAGATGACCGTGCGTCAGTACCACATCGTACGGCTTGTCGGTCAGCTCTGCCACCAGCTCCTTTAGCTCACAGACCCCACAGCCGGTATCGATTAACAGCGCCCGCTCGGAACCTATGCACAAATACATTGCCGTCAGACCGTATTCGTTGATGACATAGGTTTTTGGAGCAATTTCACTTACAAATGGTTTCTTCATAGACATACTTTCCTTCTCCCTTCGTTTGTTTATTTGTTTTATTAGGTCATTTTGACCTGCCTTGCTATGGGCTTATCCAAACCTTTCAGCCCTTTACACCACCGATCATAATTCCTTTGATCAAATATTTCTGGAAAAACGGATAGGCAATCAGAATCGGAATTAAACCGATCACCGCTACAGACATACGGACACCTGTAGACGGAATGTTCGCCGCAATATCCGCCGCCGTTCCTAGCTGTGTAGCTGCTGCGGAGGATAAAAACTGAATATCTAACAACATCCGGTTCAAAATATTTTGAATCGAATAGTAGGTAGCATCTGTGATATAGTATAAACCATTCATCCAGTCATTCCAATACCCTAATACTGTCATGAAGCCTAATGTCGCTACCATCGGCTTGGACAATGGCGTAATGATTTTCCAGAGAATTTTTAATTCACTTCCACCGTCGATCTGCGCCGCTTCAATCAGCTCGTTCGGAATGGTAGAGGAAAAATAAGTCCGCATCATAATGATATAAAACGCATTCATCAAAAGGTTCGGCACAATCAGCGCTATATACGAATTTTTGATGTTAAACATCTGCGTCCACATCATATAGGACGGAACCAGACCGCCACGGAATAACATCGTAAAAAATACGAAAAAGGCAAAAATATTTCTTCCCGGCAAGTCTCGCCTAGAAAGCGGATACGCATACAGCAGTGTCATTAAAATACTTAATACCGTACCGACTACCGTGATTCCAAAAGAAACCGCGTATCCATGGAGGATCTTTCCACCGTTTCCGGATAAAATATAGGTATACGCGTAGGCACTTAGCTTTTCCGGGAAAAAGCTATAGCCGTTCATCAACAGCGTTTTTTCCTCTGTAATAGAGGAAATGACAATCAGCAAAAACGGAATGATACAAAGCAGGCACAGGAAAACCATAATAATATGTATGACAATGATTCCCGGCCTGATGTTCTTTTTTGTTCTATCCATAACTATCGTACCTGTCCTTTCCTTACATGATAAAATCTTCCGTTAAAATAAAGCATTTTCTTTGTCTACCTTCTTCACCACAAAATTGGTCATCCAAACGATGAAAAATCCAAGGATGGATTGTAAGAAGCCGGCAGCAGAGGAACGTCCTACGTCGTTTAATGTCAGCAAGGCACGATATACATAAGTGTCGATGGTATTGGTAACATCGATCAATGGACCGGAGTTCATCGGCACCTGATAGAACAGACCGAAGTCGGAATAGAAAATACGTCCTATCGAAAGCAGCGTCAAGGTAATAATCGTTGTTTTTAAGGACGGCAGCGTAATATGCAGCACCTGCTTCCACCTGGAAGCTCCGTCGATTTCCGCCGCTTCAAACAGAGACGGATCGATGCCGATAATCGTTGCATAATAAATAATGGAATTATAGCCAAAGCTTTTCCATAAATGGATAAATACCAGAATAAACGGCCATACACTCGGCGTCGTATACCAGGAAACGGGATTTTCCTTTAATAAGCTGTTATTGATAAAGCCGCTCTCCTGAGACATAAAAGCAAAGCCAATATAGGATACGATAACAATAGAAATCAAGTACGGAATCAAAATAATCGTCTGGTACGTCTTTTTCGATTTATTTCCTGGAACCGCATTGAGAAAAATCGCTACGGCAATTGCCAAAATCGTTCCTAACACAATAAAAACTAAATTATATACAATCGTATTCCGAATCATGTTAAAGGCGTCGCTACCCATAAAGAGAAACTTAAAATTGGAAAATCCATTCCACGGGCTTTTCCACATCCCGAACTGATAGTTAAATTTCTTAAAGGCCAGCACCAGTCCAGCCATAGGAATATAATTGTTGACAATCAGGTAAATCGTTCCTGGTATCATCATCAAATACAGTGGAAGATATCTTCTCCATCTGAATTTTTTCTTTTTTGTTTTTTCCATACTTTTATACCCCTATCAATCAACAGCAGGGTGTCCGTCAAAGAAGAACCCAACCCATTGCCGGCACCCTGCCTGTTTTATACTATTGCTGTGTCATGTTTAATTTCCGTATTTTGCATCAATCTGCGCCTGCTTCTCGGCGATAACCTCTGCTTCGCCGGATGCTTCTAACTCTGCCTTAAACTGTGCAATTGCAGTTTCGGTTTCCAGCGTACCGGCAAGAATAGCAGCATAATATTTGTTGTAAGCATTGATACAAGCGGTGTACTGATCGGCTACGTTTGTAGAATCGAATACAACACCCATACAACCGGACTGTTCTGCATTTTTGTCGTATTCCCGAATCATTTCAAAATGACCGTCTACAGAAGAGTATCCAGGAAGAGCGCCCATCATATTCGGCAGCGCCCAGCCAGCTACAAAGCCTAACGTCCAAGTATCGTTTTCTAACGTCACGCCTTCTGGGAAATTTGCTTTGCCATTTTCATCTACAATGTAGTTTTCGCCTTCAATTCCGTAAGACAACAGATTGCAGACATCTGGATCCATATAGGTTGCCTGTAATAATGTAAAGGCAGCTTCCGGATTCTTGCAGTTTCCTGCAATTCCCCATCCTAAACGAACCGCGCAGTTGGCAGCAGACCAGTTTGGATACAGGGTTAAATTATAAAACTTAGAATCTTCTGTGGTGGTTCCGTTTGGATATGCGCCTGCGTCAAAGTCACAGAAAGCGCGACCGCTTGGAACTAATGTAGACCAGGACTCTGTTGTAGAAAGAACGTCCTGCATAATCAGCCCTTCGTTATACCACTGGTTCATTGTCTTGGAAAATTCAATGTACTCTTCACAATCAGTAATCGAAATAACTTTTCGGGAAGCTCCACGATCCGGAACAACGCCGATATTATACGGATCGCCTAAGGACTCCCAGTTCAATTGGTTGACTAAGGTTCCTTTGGACTGAGGCGCAATACCATAAATGTCCGGGAAGGTTTCTTTTGCTTTCACTACCAAATCATGGATTTCATCTAATGTCCAAATCTTTTCATCATCTGGTACAATTCCCATCTGATCCATCATGGACTTATTGGCATGAACTAGGATCTCATTGGAAAAGTTTACATTTGCCGGAACTGCATACAGCCTGCCGCCTACCTTATTGGCATCCATATAAGCTTCCGGGAACATTGCCTTGAACTCATCCGTCGCATTGTTTTCCCATAAATCTGTAATATCATAAATCATACCGTTGTTGACAAAGGTCGTTGGACCGCCGCCTACGTAAAATACGTCTACTTCACCGGCAGTCGTCAGCATCAGGTTCAACTGCTGTGTATAAGATCCAAAGCCTTCAAAATGAAGCTCACACTGGATCCCGTAACGCTCTGCCAAAATTTCATTTAACTTCGCCTGTACCTTATCCAGGTTATCATATAAACCTGCAGCAGCGCCCATAAATTTCACAACCGGCATTTTACTGACATCCGTTTCTTTTTCCTGATCGCCGCCTGTTGTTTCTCCACCCTGTGACGGAGTATTAGCATTCTCATTTCCTTTGGAATCGTCGCCTGACTTGCCGCAGCCAGCCAGCATACCGATACACATTACCATCGCTAACAGCAGTGCAATAGCCTTACTTGTTGCCTTCTTCATTTTACAGTCCTCTCTTTCTCTTTTCTTTTTTTCATTCAGATATTCCGGCGCCGGAAGTTCTGATTGGTGTGACAGACAAGTTGATCATACGCTTTTTTTGTCGAATTTTCTACCAAAGACGGGATATGTTTTTGCTCTATTTGTGTCTTTGACTGTTCTTTTTGTGATATAGATTATTCTATTTATGTCTATTTATACATATTTTACAATATATTATTATATAATTTATTAAGATTGCACAATACACATTATTCCACCAACGCAAAACATGCCCTAAATAATCCGCTCTCCTCCCAAAACAATCCGAGAAAAGCCCGTTATTTAAGGCATGTCACTTTTACTAATTTTATTAACAACTAATTTTGCTTTGCTGCCTGCCGGTACTCTCCCGGCGTCATT
>CAJUFW010000029.1:12649-16126 GCA_910585655.1 uncultured Lachnospiraceae bacterium | reverse complement strand
CCAGCTTTTTAAAAGCTTTGGAAAAATGAGAAAAATTAAAATAGCCCACTCTGGTAGCCACCATATTAATCGACAGATTCGTATTTGCCAAAAGCTGCTTCGCCAGTTTCATTTTCTCCTGTAAAATATAGTCCTTGAGCAAATATCCGGTCTGCTTTTTAAAATATTTTGAGAAATATTCCGGGTTTAAATGGACGTATTCCGCCAGTTCGTTCCGCGTCAAATCCTGATCCAGATGATTTTGAATATAGGAAATCACTTTTTTCACTCGTTCCTGATCTTCGTCCTCTACCTCCAAATAGCAGCCGGAAATTTTTTCCTGCCTGACAGTCTCCTTCGCTCCTTTTGTCTCCCCTTCCTGCTCCGAAGTCTTTCTATTGTCATAGCCCGGCAGAAATCCATCCTCTTCTCCCAGAAACTTGAAAAAGGAATCCATCATTTCCCTTCCCTGCCGCTCCAAACGCGAATGCTCCCGTTTTTTCCTGATTTTTTCTATGGCGCGTTTCACCGACTCCGCAATCTCCTTATAAGAAGCAGGCTGTAATATATAGTCGCTGCTTCCTAACAACAGCGCTTCTCTGGCGTAATCGAACTCCGCATGAGAAGTAAGAAAGATACATTCCAACTCCGGATATTGTTCCTTTGCCCACCGGCAAAAGCTTAAACCGTTTTCTCTGGGCATTTCAATGTCACAAAGTAGGATATCCACCGGTGTCCGATGCAAAACCTCCCGCCCTTCCATCGCGCTGATCGCCGTATACACCTGATCAATCCCGATTTCTTCCCAGGGTAAGCCCTGCTTTAATGCCTCTACGACTTCCCGTTCATCGTCTACTGCCAATAATTTCATTGTACCTGTTTCCTCCATTCTTTCTATGACAGCACACGCGCCGGAAGAATTACCTCGCTGACAGCCCCTCCCTGGTTCATGAAAAAGCATTCTGCCTCTTCTCCAAACAAAAGACGGCACCTCGCCTTGAGATTTTCAATTCCTACATGCTCAGATACTTCAAGGTTGATTTCCCTGTTATTTAACTGCTCTAGCAGCTCCGGCTGATAGCCTGCCCCATTATCCCTTACCCGTATATCCAAAAAACGCCCCTTCTCGTTTTCCAGGCAAACCACTTCTACCCGTATTTCCACGGTTTTCTTTTTTAAAGAGGTACTGACATTGGCAAATACATCTGCATATTTTACCGAGTTTTCTACAAAGGTCTGAACCACAAGCGGCGGCACAGAACAGTTTCTTGCCTCCGGATCGACGGATACCTCATAGCCTGCTTTCACACTTCCTCCCGCTGCAATCAGAGCAATATAATTTTCGCTAAAACGCAGCTCCTCTTCCAACAACACCGTCTGACTGTTGTTCTTAAAAATATAGCGAAAATGTCTGGACGTCGCAATAATTGTATCCTGCAGTTGTTCAATATTTCCCTTTTGCGACAACGCATACAATACCTTCAAACAGTTTAAGAAAAAGTGTGGATTTACCTGAAGCTGTAAATACCGAAGCTGCGCTTTTTGGCGATTGATTTCCTCTTCATAAGCTACCAGCCTTAAATTTTTTATCTGTTCTACCATCTCGTTAAAGGTCTGGTTTACTTCTTCAAACTCCTCGATCAGATAGCCACTCTCTCCGGTATCCTCTAGTTCCCCTGCCTGACAAGCCTTCGCCTCCATATCCCCGCCTTTGATTTCATTCATTGTCCCCATCAGCAGGGCAAGCGGTCTGACAATATTTTTCTTCATACTGTGCCGGACTACCAGGATAATGCCGATACAGCAGACGATAATCACAAGCAAAAGCAGTTGTGAATATTGCTTCAGGAAAACATTTCCATTCGGTACGACCATCAGCATACGGATTCCGGTCTGATTTACTTCGCTCGCATATACATAATAAGGCTCTGTTAAAATCTGATACCATGGATAGCTTTCGTATATAGCAAAATCCTTTTCTGCTTCGATTCCTGCTGCCAGTGCCAATTCCTCATTGGAAACTACGCCTTCCTCAGAGGTAAAGACAATCCCTGCTTCCTCTACCTGATAGCGGTTCATGATATCATTGGTCACTCCGTCAAAATCTACCACTACCGCCGCGTAAACCCCATTTTTCCTGCCTCCTAAGTAGACCAGGTAAGAACGCTCTTCCCCTCTTATCACACGCCATCCGGATACCCAGGTGTTCTCTGCCACCTCACTTCGGATTTGATCACGAATCACCCGGATATCCAGGTAAGGGGCATCTGCCCGAAAGGAATAGTAGCATTTCTCTCCTCCTTCATAGAGTAGAAAAAGCCCCTCCATTCCGTTTTCATAATTCATTTGGATTTGAAAAATCTGACGGATATCATAAGCATAGCTGTACTTTTTCAGCACATCGGTACTGACCGCCAATCCTGTATAAGCATTGTTGTTGTATAGGTTGTGGATAAATACTTCGCTTTCTATCGTTGCCTGCTTGATTTCCTCCAGATACAGATGAAACACACGCCGGTTGGATTCATACAGGCTCTTGCCATAACTTACGATCTGAGAAAAACTGTACAATAACAATGCCGCAAGCAAAATCAAGTAGCCTGTAATAGACTGTTTCATCAGCGTTCTTTGGAACGATACTCGTTTCATCGCCTTTCCTTTCTCAAAATCCTCTGAATACTTTTCTCTGACAAAAAGTACCTCTCTGCCAGCTCTCTAACCCCCGCTCCTTTATGATACTCCAAACAAATCTGTTCGTTTCTTTCCTTTAGCTCTTCGCGGATTCCTGTGCGCTCTCCCCAACCCCGTCTGGTATTTTTCTTTTTGGGAATATAAAGACACACTCCATCCGCGTAATGCTGAATTAACTCTATCATTTCTGCAGGCAGTATCTGCTCTGCCCTTTTATAGCTCATATTGCCCTCCGTTTTCCTCTTGTCCCGTTTTATACAGCAGCGGATCGGCAACGGCTATCACTACCCTTTCACTGTTTGGCTGCTCTAACCGCTACCGAACAGCCAGAATATATTTCCTCATAAAAGAATTCCTCCTTCTATCCGTTTTTGTTTTCTATACAGATACTGTTTGTAAGCTTTCCGCCAAACGTTTTACCGTCTCTAAAGGCAGATTGGAAAACTCCGCTATTTTCTCTATCGGCAACGTCCCGTCTGCTAGCATTCGTTTGGCTGTTTCTAAATTTGCTTCCTGTAAACCTTTTTGCAGACCCTTTTGCAAACCTTTTTGCAAACCTTTTTGCAGACCTTTTTGCAGACCTTTTTGCAGACCCTTTTGTAAGCCTTCTTTTGTTGCTTTTTTAGTGGCTTTTTGCGTAGCCTCATAGATTTCACTTTCCAAATAAGAACGCATGATTTCTTCTTCGTCATATAATACTATCATCAGATCCAACACCTCGCTTTCTTTGCTTTCCAAATATTCCTTTAAAACATTTTTATCTTTGCAGATACGAATTGCTTCTAAAATCGCCTTCTGGCTTCTACC
>CAJUFW010000029.1:8209-12639 GCA_910585655.1 uncultured Lachnospiraceae bacterium | reverse complement strand
TGACACACTCTTTCCCTACACGACGCTCTTCCGATCTCTGGCTTCTACCATATAGCTTCATCTGTTCCTTACAAATTTTGGTGAATAAAACGTACTGGTTGATGATATCTCCCTTTTTTCCGTCATAGATCATTTTCACCTTTACTTCTATCCCGCATTCCTTTCCCCCAAAAAATTCTTCTGTCAAGGAAATCATATCTGGTTTCGTCTTTCGATCTCCGGTATAAATCACATACAGCTCTGGCTTAGGAAGCTTTACTTTTTTGCTTTTATAAAGGTTCTGCTTGGTACGTTCCAGATAATCGTGATAGGTCTGCACCAGATATAGCAAGGCGCGGATGATAATATTTACCGTCCAGGTAGCTTGTGCCTCGACCAAAATCAGCACCTTGTCTCCTACCATAAACCCCAAATCATTATAAATATTATCCGTTAGGACGTTCTTAATCGTAATATCTGTCAGATGGTTTTCGGTTGTCTTTTTATCTTCTGGATGAAGCGCCTGATATAATTGCAGCAAATATTTCTTATCCTGAAACAAATTGGTAAAAACACTATCTTTAATCGTACGCTTCACTACCTTAGAAGAAGCCTGTGGCTTATTCTCTGTCTTCTCCTCTGCCAAGCTTCACCCACCTCCCAACTTGATTGCTTTATTTTTCTGTTATTTCCCTGCCCTTTTCTACTTTCATCATATCACAAACGACGCCTTCTTTCAACGACAGTTTCAATCGCCTTAGTCGGGCAGCTTGCCTTACATGCCCCACAGCGAATACATTCCGGGCTGTTGATATTCTTTGTCACTTCTACTGCCATAGGGCAAACTCGTTCGCACGCTTTACAGCCGATACACTTGGACTGATCAAGTTTCATCTGAAAAAAACTAAAGCGGTTAAACAGAGAATAAAAAGCTCCCAAAGGACAAAGATAACGACAGAACGGGCGATGAATCAAAACCGATGCCACTACTATTACCAACAATATACACAGCTTCCAGTTCCACAAAAGCCCTGCTGCCGCCCTTAACCCTGGATTCATCAGCAATCCCGGAATACCACCCTCCAACGTTCCTGCCGGGCAGATATATTGACAAAAATAAGGTGGATTTACTCCTGTTTTTGATATGGCAAAAGCAGGAAACAGGATCACCATCACAAAAAGAATTGCATATTTAAAATACCTGGCATAAAAATCTAGCTTTTTCCAGATAATTCTTCTATTTTCCGAATTTGTTCCCTGATTTTCTCTTTTTCTTTCATCCGCCTGCCCCAATCTGCGCCAAAGCCAGTAGGGAAAACGCTTTATTTGATAAAGCAAATCCTGTACCAATCCGAACGGGCAGAGCAGTCCGCATACTGCACGTCCTAACAGCACTCCAAACAACATCAACATGCCCAGTACATAAAAGGGAATTCGACGATGCCTCCCGCCTAATATCGTCTGCAGCGCGCCAATCGGGCATGCTCCCAAGGCTCCCGGGCAAGAATAGCAGTTGAGTACCGGAACACAGATTGCTTTACTGTTCCCGGTATAAATTCTTCCCTTCTGGAATCCAACCAGATAACCGTTAAACAACACCGCTGCAGTAAGCTGGATCACCCGCTGCATGGAAATCAGCCGATGCCGATACATTCGAGACATATTCTCACCGCCTTTTCCATAACCTCCAGATATTCCTCCTGCCATATCCCAATCCCAATAAAAACCAACGACAGCAAGAGAATCCCCAGTCGAAGCGCTCCTTTTTTATTCCTCATTTAACACTACCTCTTCTTTTCCGCTCTCCTGTAAGGCTTTGTTTAAAGCCTCTGTATAAACCTTTTGAAAATCAACCTGTCCGCCGATAATCACATCACCTGCCAGATTGCCTTCACTGTCTACAAAAATCGTAGTCGGCGTATACATTACCGAATAGCAGAGAACCTCAAAATCATCGTCTCCGGACAGCAGCGTAATCCCATCAAAGCCAGTCTCTTCTAAAATCTCTGCTGCCTCATCCGCTTTTATGCTTCCGTCCAGACAAACCGTCACCACCTGTACCCGCTCCGGCAGAGATTCGGAAAATTCTGCCAGATCCGGCATCTCTGAAATACAAGGTCCGCAATACGTCGCCCAAAAATTGATCACCGTCATATCCTTTTCAGCTAAGTCTGCCTCGGTAAACGTGTCACCCGAAAGCGTCACTGCCTCAAAATTTTTTAAAATCTCCTTAGTAGGCTCCTCCGTATTTTCTTCGTTTTCTCCCGCTTCTTCAGATGGGTCTTTCGTTTCTGTATCCCCATTCTCCGGATCCGTAGCTTCCGGGGTTGCCGCTTCCTCGTCTTCTGTTTTTTGCTCCTCCTGATGCTTCTTTGTTTCTTCCTCTTCCGGTGCCTTACCTTTACAGCCGGAAAATAACGTCATCCCAACGACTACTGCCAATAGAATTCCCATTACGAACCTCATTCTTTTTTTCATCTTTTTCCTTCCTTTCTGAAATTTGAACATGTTTCATATTTCTGATTTTCCATCTTCCCTACTTGACTTTCTAAGAAAAAAAGCCGAAAATAAAAGCAAGAATAACAAACAGGGCAGCCGCCCGGAAAGGTGTGTGTTATGGCTTCTGATTATACCCCACTGCGTTCCACTTCTTCCAATCCCCGTTCTCCCAGACAGGTATCCTATTCCTCTCATTCCTCTGCCAGCGCTTCCGTCGGAGACCATACGGCAGCTTCTCTTCAAAAGGGACAGACCGTGCGTGGGCAAGTAACCAATATCACTGCAAGAGACATCAGCCTACAGATGGAAAACGGACAGAATCTAACAGCGCGTTACAACGACGCCCTTGATCTGCTGATTGGTGATCAAGCCAGCTTCCGGGTTCTGTCAGCCGACGAGCAGGGAATCATCCTCCGTCCGCTCTATCCTGGCAGCCAGGGCGCTTCCAAGGCAGACGCCACTATTTTAAAGGCTTTAGATGCTGCCGCCCTGCCTGTGACCGAACGAAATGTCGCGCTTGTTTCCGCTCTGTTAAAAAACAATATGCCGATTCACGCGCCTATGTTAAATGCCATTCTCCAGCAGGCGTTCCGTAACCCGGATATTTCGATTGAAAACCTGGTGAGCATGAATCGAATGGGCTTGCCGATTGAACCGGATACTACCCAATGGTTTGAAAATTATTGCAACCTGGAACATCAGCTATTAGGGCAGTTCCAGGATGTCACGGCGGAAGCTTTTTCCCACCTGCAAGCCCTGCTTGGAGAAAATACTCAGGCAGCCGCCCAGTTCGCCGGTCAGCTACTTTCTATCCCGGAAAATCTCTCTTTTCTGCTGCCGGATCTTGAATTGCCCGGCAGCATAGAAGGGCAGATCGGAAACGAAGAAGCGGCGGGAGAAACCATTCCGGCAGACGGAAGCAGTTCCGGAAACCCCCTCGCAGAAGCTCTAGCCGAAGAGCGTGCAAAGGACTCTGCTTCTATTCGTTCCGATATGACGGATACCGCAAGCGCTGCGCCAGCTTCCGACTCGCCGTTTTCCAGTTTTCTCCAGCTCTTAAAAGGCTGGCAGCTTCCAAACGGTCTAATCCTTCAGGAAAATCCACCGGATTCCCAAAATATGGTTCAGGTGCTAAAATCCATCCTCTCCGGCGCTGCCAGAGGGCATAATACCGGCGGTATCCGTGAATTATTAGAGCATCCGTTTTTCAAACAGCTTACCCAGGATCTCTATCAGCAGAATTGGACGCTTTCTCCGGAAGATCTGTTGAAAAAAGAAGCTGTTTCCAAACTGTATGAACGGCTGCTCTCTCAGCTTAACCGTCTTGACGAAGCCGGAACCGGCGGCGGAAACCGTCAAAGCGCGGTCAGCCAAGCCAAGCAAAACCTCGGTTTTTTAAATACATTAAACGAATTGTATACCTATGTCCAGCTTCCGCTCCGTCTTTCGGGGGAACAGACGCACGCCGACCTTTATGTCTATACCAATAAGCGTTCCTCAGGTCGCCAGGAAGACGGCTCTGTATCCTGCCTGCTGCATTTGACCATGAGCCATTTAGGGCTGTTAGATATTCGCGTCCGCCTGGATGCCGGACAGGTAAAAACACTGTTTTATCTGGAAGATAAAGCAGCTGCCTCTTTGATTGAAGCACATCTGCCGGAGTTAGACGAAGCCGTCGCGCGTCACGGCGTTTCCATGACCTCTCAGGTCATCCGCCAGTCCCTGCAAGCTGCCAGAAAGGAACAAAAGGCTGATGCCGAATCAGACTCCCCGTTTCTGCACAACCTGCTTGATACAGAAGGAGTCTCTTCCGCCGTTCACCGCTATTCCTTTGATATCCGGGCATAAATCCAGACACAGGCGAGAAGCAAAGCATACCAAGCGCCTTGCCTCTCGCCTGCCTGGAACAGGCAATCTTTTACGATACAGAACTATGCCTGTTCTTCTAATTC
>CAJUFW010000029.1:0-8199 GCA_910585655.1 uncultured Lachnospiraceae bacterium | reverse complement strand
TTTCCCTACACGACGCTCTTCCGATCTATATAGCTTTTTGCCATCCGTCTGTGTTTCCTCCCGGATAATCTTTACCACGCAATGAAACCTGGCGTCCTCCCGATCCAGCAAATGCAGCACTGCATTAAAATAATATCCCAGCGGCAGCACACTCTCCGTCTGAAAGCCGATTCCTGTCCTAGATACATTCATTACCTCAATCGGCGCATCCACATCCCCTACCTGGTCGTTGTCCTGCCGAAACAGCGACGAAACGGTCAGCTTTAATTCGATCGGGACACGCTTTGCACGACGCTTTTCTGAAAAATCACTCATCTTCCGTTCTCCCCTTTCTTTTTTCCAAGCATATCCTTATACTTCTTTCCCGAAACCTCTTTTTATTGCTTCCCCAAACAGCTTGGGCTGAATATCCGGATACGTCCATTCCTCCGGTGCCGGAAGCTCCTTTGTATCGCAGAAACGAAGCTCTTTGATTTCATAATGCAAATCCGACTCCATTACTTCTATCTCTGCAAAAAACAGCATACCAAAGCTTTCCTCACCATAAAAATTCCACGGCGCTGTTACCGAATAAACACAAACCGGCGAAAGCCTGCACTCTGTAGCTCCGGTTTCCTCATAAAGTTCCCGTCTGGCGGTTTCCTCAAGCATTTCGTCTGTCTTTCTATGCCCGCCGGGTATTTCCCAGGTGACGCGATCCTGATGCCTGCCAAATACCCATTTCCCCTGATATCTTGCTAAGATAACAGCAAATTTTATTGGTTTTTCTGTCTCTGTTTCATAAAAACGAATACGGGTTTGCTCCAGCCATCTTGCCACTCCGTCCTCTTCATTGCTGCCAATAACACCTGTTGCCTTGCTTTTTAATTCTTCTACCGCATTTTCCACGGCATAACATTCATCGGAAACCTCAAACATCGGAATATCGTTGATGGCGTCTCCAAACGACACTACTCGCTCGCAGCCCCACAGCGCTTTCAGCTTTCGGATCGCCTCTGCCTTTGTCGCCTTTACCGGCATAATTTCACACATATACTCCGGTCGGTACAGCTCCTGTTGGAACGTACAGCGAAAGCGGTCGTCTCCAAAAAGTCTGTCGTACAGTGGTCGAAGCTCCTCCGGATCTCCGATACAGTTAAAATAAAACATTTCTCCCTGATAGAGTTCCTCTTCCGTCGTCACCGGGCGGAGACGCCTGTCTCCCTGCCGGAGACTCAAATAACGGCGGATTCCTTCGTTTTCTCTTCCCGCTATCCAGGAAACCTTTTCCACTCCATCCACAAAGGAATAGACCATAGGATTGACTCCGTACTCCTGCAGGATGTCCCTAATCTGCATCTGTTCCTCGTGCGTAAAGCCCTCTCTGGCTAAAACTTCTCCGGTAGATGGCTGGAAAATAAAAGCTCCATTATAGGCAATCACCGGAATATCCGTAGAAAGTCCTCCGGTCACAGCAGACGCCGAAACAAGCGAACGCGACGTCGCATAAGTAAACAACATTCCCCGCTTTACCAATTTATTCAAAATTTGGAGGCTTGTTTCACTGATTTTGTTCTCACGATTCAGCAATGTCCCATCTAAATCTGTCACATATAAAGTCTTTCCCATTTCTCTTTTTCACTCCCTTTCCTCCGATTTTCATTGCTTTTCTTTCAGTCTAAAAGATTTCTCGGGCGCAGCACAATCACTTGCGCTTCCTGTGCCTCGTCTGTTTCCAGCTCGCTGCCTGCCTCCTTCTTTATGCTGTCCATTTTTTCTAAAAATTCCTCTACTTTCCCTAATACATCAAATCCAAATCCCTCTTCGTCGTCCCGGTAGTGCATCGGAACCACTATTCTTGGCTCTATTTTTTTCACCAAATCCGCTGCCTGAGCAGCATCTATCGTATAATGCCCGCCGACCGGCAACAGCAGTACATCAACTCCCTTTAGCTGCTCTAGCTGCTCCGGTTCTGGTTCGCAGCCCAAATCCCCCATATGCGCCAACCTGGTTTCCCCGTCTCCTAATATCGTAATCTGATTCTCGCCTCTCCGTTCCCCTTTCGCATCGTCATGATACGTATTCATCTGCTCTACCGTAAACGGATTTTCTTCTGCCTCCCACAGCCCTATTCCGTCCCGGTAATTGTGATCGTTATGTTCATGGCTGCAAAGTACCAGGTTCGCCCGTTCCCGAATGGATGCCAACCCCGGCACGCTGCCGTCTGCATAGGGATCAAGAATCACGATAAAATCTCCCTTTTCTACCTTAAAACAAGAATGCCCTAGCCATGTCAGTTTCATATTGATTCATCCTTTCTTTATTTCTCTATTCTTGAATAAAATGCTTTTATTTCCTCCTCCACCTCCGAAAAATCCATACTTTTCTATTCCTTCCCTATTGAAACACTTCCTTCATAATCCCCTTCTCCATATCGTCAATATTATAAATCGTCTCCATCACTTCAAACGTCTCCCGCAGGTTCCCTCTGGCGTTTTTCCAGCCGCTTCCGTCGGTAAACCAGACAAAGGTAAATCCCTTAATTGTATCGGCTTCCTGGGAAAGCATTTTATAGCTTCTTGCCGTTTCATTTAACTTCGAGCCGCTGCTTCCATAAAAATTCGTTTCTATCCCGTAGATCATTTCTTCTGTCCGGATCACAAAGTCAAACCGCTTCGCCGCTTTCCCTTCATTGGAAAGCGCGGACAAATCAATGTTCCATCGTTTTTCAATGTCCTTTAAATACATTTCTTTAAAATAGGTCTGATCTTTGATAAAACCTGCTGCCACGATGTAACGTTCTACCAAATCTTCCATCTGATGCCCGCCACGGTTTTTCCGTCCGTTGGAATCCAGACCTGTTTCCACTCCCATCACATAGTCCACCAGATTGTTGACCAGATGGTTGGCAAGCAGATCGAAAAGCCCGGTTTTTTTCATAAATACCTGATACTGCTCAAGCGGATAATTCCTTTGGTCAAAGCGGTAACGATAGGCTCCCTCCTCATCCTGCGCGTAGATTTCATTGCTGCGAACCGCCAGCAAAAGAGGGATACACGTTAATGTTTCCGGATATTTTGTAACAATCTTTTCAAAATCCCCCTCCGGATCTTTGGAGCCAATCAGGGTATTTAAAATATTCAGTTCGACTTTTACCTCCTCTACATTCCGCACCACTTTTTCAAAATCGATATAATAATCATATCCGGAAATGCTTGGTCGAAATTTTTCCAGCCAGGCGTCGAACTCTCTCTCCTTTGTTTCTTTCATTTTGATGTCATCCTTCCGTTTTCCTTCTTTTTAGCTCTTTTTCCAGCCTTCTTTGAGACAGCGCCAGATATTCTTCTTCCTGGTCAATCCCTACAAACTGCCGTCCCAGCCGTATCGCAGCCACCCCGGTCGTACCGGAACCGCAAAAAGGATCTAAAATCGTCTCTCCCTCCTCAGTCGAAGCGAGAATCATCCGTTCCAGCAAATAACAGGGCTTTTGGGTCGGATGCTTTCCTTCCGTCTTTTCCGAAGCCTTTGTCAAGGTGCCTGTCCATACGTCTTTCATCTGTTTTCCGCCGTTTAACTCCCGCATTTGTTCATAATGAAACAGATGCTTTGCCTTCTTTTCATTTTTTCTTGCCCAAAGAATGGTTTCCGTGGAATGAGTAAAATAACGACAGGAAATATTGGGCGGCGGATTGGTCTTTTGCCAGGTAATATTGTTGAGAATCTTATACCGTTCCTGTTCCAAAGCCATTCCTACGGAGTAAATATTGTGCAGAGTCCCGGAAATCCAAATAGTGCCGTTTGGCTTTAGTACCCGCCTGCATAGCCGGATCCATTTCCGGTTAAACATATGCTTTTTTTCGACTGTGTTTTCTGCCAGCTTATCCCATGTTCCCTTATTGACGGAAACCGCTCTGCCTCCCTGACAGGTAAAGCCGTCGTTGCTTAAAAAATAAGGCGGATCGGCAAAAATCATATCAACGGACTCTGATTTTATCTTTTTTAAAAGCTGAAACGCATCTCCTAAAAAAAGCTGCGCCCCTTCTGTTTCAAAATACTTCGGCGCTCTATTTGAAATAATCGACTCCATCAAACCGGCTCCTGTACGTTATAATTATAAATGATCACTTCCTCGCCTACCCGCTTTGTCGCGTCCGAATTGATCAGCCTCTTTACTCCTACCACATCTACCTGGTACCCCTTTTCTCCATACAATTCATGAATCAATTCCGTATTATGGTTTGTCAGCATACAATAGCACCCACGCTCTGTCAGCTCGTCAAACAATCTGGCAAGACGCTTGTGGCTTTCCAAATCAAACCCTTCCTTGGTATACGATTCAAACGACGACGGATTAAGCGGCGCATAGGGACTGTCAATAAATACAAAATCCCCTTCTTTCGCTTCCTTACAGGCTTCCTCAAAATCTCCCTCCAAAATCGTTACTTTCTGCAGATACGCCGAAATATCCCGAATAGAGGACTCGTCAATCGACGGGCTGACACTGTTGTTGTATGGTACGTTAAATAACCCCTGCCCGTTTACCCGGTAGAGACCGTTAAAACAATGCTTGTTTAAAAAGACAAAACGCGCCGCCAGTTCTACATCAAAGCATTCCTTTGCCAGCCGCTCGTTGTATTGCTTACGTATCGTATAATAATACTGCTTCGCGCCTTCCTTTTCCTTTGCTTCCTTCTGTCTACTTTTGCTATTTGTCGGTTCTGCCACTCCATATTCTGCCAGTCCGGCATCCAGTTCCTGTACTTTTTTAATAAATTCCTCCGGCATCCGGCAAATCTGCTGATAGACGTTAATCAGCGCTTTGTTGATATCATTGATCAGAGCATTTGCAGGCTGCAGTTCAAAAATCACCGCGCCTCCTCCTACAAACGGTTCATAATACCGCCTGTAATGCTCCGGCATTCGTTCTTTAATCTGCGTCAAAAGCTGCCGCTTCCCACCTGCCCATTTGATAAACGGCGTCAAGCCTGTTTGATTCATGTTTTTCCTCCCCTACCTAGGCTACTATCCTTCCTGTCCTCTTATTATAGATGGAATTGAAGAAAATGACAACTTGAATTTCTTTCTTTTTTTATTTTTCCTTGTAGTTTTTTCTCTCAAACTGGTAGTATATCTTATGAGAGATAACTTAACGTTTTTGAACTTATGGAATCGATCGATAAAAAGCGAGGTGAAACATATGTCCGCACCAACCAAAGAAACACAAATCCTTACCCTGTTAGAAAACCGTTCCGAACAGGCTATCCGTGAGTTAGAGCAAGCCTATGGAACGCTTCTCTACCAGATTTCTCATCGTATCCTAAACAACCGGCAGGACGCAGAGGAATGTGTCAACGACACCTATCTGGGGGTATGGAATAACATTCCTCCGGCAAAGCCAAAGCCTCTGCTGCCCTACGTCTGCAAAATTGCCCGCAATCTTTCCTTAAAGCGTTATAGACGGGAACGAGCTGCCAAACGGAACAGCGAATACGAAATCGCCTTAGAAGAATTAGAGGACTATCTGCCCGCCCGCTCTCCGGATACGGTAGAGCAAACAATCGCCGCAAAAGAACTGGCTCGTATGATAGAACATTTTCTTGATACTCTGACAGACGAAAACCGCGCCATTTTCCTACGGCGGTACTGGCTTTCCGAGCCTTACGCCGAGATTGCCGCGCAGGTTAAACTAAGTGAAAAAAATGTCTCTGTACGGCTGACACGTCTGCGAACGCAGCTCAAGAACTATTTAGAAGAACAGGAGGTTTTTTTATGAACAAAAAACAAGAGCTTTTCTCCGATGCCATGGGTGAACTGGACAGCCGATACTTGGAACCGATACTTTCCGAACTACCCGATATCTCAAAGAAAACAGGAGCAATCACACAACAAGCTCCCAAAAAATACTGGAAAAACTACCGCGCACTCTCTGCACTCGCCGCCTGCCTCTGCCTGGTCGTCAGCGGAATCGGTCTGCATTTCTGGCTCCAGGGAAATTCCGAAAAAAACTGGAAGGTCAAAGAAATTCCTTATCCACAGCCCGAAGAAGAAATCGCAGAAATCCCTCGTTGGAAAGATCTGCCTATCTATGGGCAATATGCAGAAATCAAGCCGGAACATCCGGATTTTTCAGAAATCTCTTATTCAACGCGATCTGCTACACTTTTGCCGGAGCAGCTAGAACCAGGAGCCAGGAGCATTCCTGCTGTCGCCATTGGCTGGGACGAATATGCAGAAGTCGCCGGAGAGGACGGTCAAACTACCTGCCACGCCACTCTTTATCCTATCACCGGAATTTCCAGCGAGTGCGCAATGGCAGTTCGCTATGAAGGCAGCGATGCCTACTATGCCGTAGTCAACAGCTTTTATCGCCCGCAAACCCTGGGGCAGTTTGCAGACAGCCTAAACCTGTCGGAAACCCTCAGATTCAACTATGCCTTGTACGAATATACCAAAAATTCCGGAGAACCGGCAACCGTTCAGTTTGAATCACTGGATAACCATCTGCTTTGGGATCTTCTTTTCACTGCCTCTGAAGCAGAAAACGAATATGACGATTTAGACCATTTTTACGACAGTCACCAAAAACAACTGAATTTTTCTATCAGTATCCCTCTCTTGGGCTATGAAAACATCAGCATCAGCCTTTGGGACGGCGGCTACTTAGAAACCAACATCCTGGATACCGGAAAACGCTTCCACATCGGAGAAGAAGCCGTGCAGAAGGTTCTGGATTATATTTTCAACGAATGTGAAGGCTATGAAATCATTTATACGTATGAGGAGAATGAGACTGGTATCCCGGAATAACCGTCGCTTCCGAGTAAAACCGATGCTGCCTTACAAACCGCGCTATCCGCTCGATCTCCTCCGGGATCCGAATCCTGCCTGGGCATTGATCCAGGCAGGGCATTTCTACACATTTCCTGCACCATTCTGCACTTTCCTCGATTCCCAAAGCCAGCTTCTTTAACGCCCAATGGTCTTTTCCCAGGAAAAAATAGTGGTGCTGACGAAACAGCGTGGAAATATCCGTACCATACGGGCATTGGCAACGCTGACAACGGTCGCAGGGAACCGGAGTATCCGTATACCCCTTTCCAAGAATAGACAGCACCTCTTCAAAATCGGGAAGGCTATCCTCATACGCATCTCCCTGACCGTCCTGCACAATATCCCATCCCATCGCCTCCCGTACCTGTTCCACCGTCCCCAGCCCAATCAGGGCGCTGGAAATCGGGTAGGACAGGACAAAACGCAGTAAAGTCCGCACAGAAAAGACATTCGGAAGTAAGCCTGCCGCATAAACTTTATTGATTAACAACCCTTTTTCCCGAAATAACGGTTCCTTCTGTATCCGGTCTAACATTCCCCGCTCCAGCAAATTGCCGCTCCCCTGCAAGACGTCTACACGGACGTCCTTTGCTCCGCGAACTAAAATATCATAATAGTGAGACGCCAGCCCGGCAAAGCGTATCTTTCCCTCTGCTTTCAGCTCTGTCAGCGCATCCAGCCCGCCGCCCTTTTGAAATACTGCCTCCTCATGCTCCGCGTCTACCTGATGAACAAAATACAAATCCGCATAGGTCCCCAGATTTTCACAGGAAGTATACACCGCCTGATAAAGCTCGTTCCCGTCGTAAAAACGCGCTTTGTCCGAAATCACAATTCGTTCCCTGCCTATTCGTCTGGCAAATTCCCCCAGCTTGTACTCCGCGTCCCCGTATTCCGGGACAATCGCCGTATCGTACAGATTGCACCCCAGAGAAAACGCTTCCTCCATCACTTTGATAGCCTGTTTTTCTGACAGATTAAAATACGCAGGCAATACCGGAATATTGCCTGCTAAAATAGGGATTGTACCGAAGGCTACCTCCGATACCCAAAGCCCTGTATTGCCTAAGTTTCGATAGTTCATGCTTTTCTACTCCCTTCCCTCTGCCCGTTTAGCGATCCATCTCTACCTGGCAGCCGCAAAACGCAAAGGCATCCTTGCCAATCCGCTCTATCGTAGACGGAAGCTCGATCCGTTTAAGGCTATGACAACGGTAAAAAGCTTTCTCCGGAATTTCCACCACACCCTCTGGAATCTTGATTTCCTCCAGCGAAGTACAGTTTTCAAAGGCACGCGCTCCCAGCCGCAAAAGCCTTTCCGAAAGCTCAATTCTCCGTAGTCGTAATCGTCCAGATTGTCCGGGCCTTTGGTTTTCGGCTTGTTCTTCA
>CAJUFW010000028.1:25254-26515 GCA_910585655.1 uncultured Lachnospiraceae bacterium | reverse complement strand
CGTGTTACGGACTTTCACCGATTAGATTGCGCCCATACTGGGCGCACCAAAAAAAGACCGCCTACCTTTTCGGTAAGCAGTCTAACTGACAGTATAGCTCGAATATCCTGCCTTTATTATAACAAATCCCCTAAATTTAACAACTATTTTTTTGTTCACAAAAACTCCGTTCTTTCTTCTTTGACATAATTCTGATCCTGGCTGCATTAAAATTTCCCTAACCTTACTTTATGGTCTTTCAAATAAGGATAAGAATATATTTTCGCTCCCTGCTGGAACTCTTGTAATAACTCTATCTTCTTTTGATATGCTTTCGCCAGCTTTGTTGCTATCTCGTCCGTACTGGATGGATCGATTTTAAATAACGTATAAACTTCTTCTGGCTTCGGAAGCTTTCCTATCTCTACTAACCTTGGGTTCGTCACATACTTCAGTAATTCTACTTCATATTCTTTAAAAGAAGTTACTTTTATATTCAGAAGTCTATAGTCTGTTTTTATATGATTTGTGTGATAAAACATACCGTTTCCTGTATCAAAAATAGGTGCTGGTTTTTTTAGCTGAAATGTTTTGCTGTCACGAAGCACACCGAAATTATGAAAATGCCGGTCTGTATTTGTCAACAAAAAATCAGTTAATATATGATATTCCATAAAATCTCTCATATATTGTGCATCTATCCCATGACATGCACAATAATCAAGATATGCTTCATAATAATTGCTGTCATTTGGCTTTTTTATACTATTTATGATATCAATAGCCGGTATAAATTCTGTATTGATATCTGTAAAATTAGGGCATTCGCATCCGATTACTTCCTGCCCCTTATCCTCTATTTTTATTAACGTATAACAGGCATAGGGAAAACTTCCCTGTCTTTTATGGATTTCCGTAGCCAGTACCTCGCATAAGCTCTGCCTGCAAGTGTTGTTATAATTACCTTTTATCAGTTTTCTGGTTCCGTTATGGTCTATCACCCACTTTTTTTTAAGATCTCCCTTTAAAGAGGCGCTAGGCACAAAACGTATGGTCCCTGCTTTGCTCCTTGCATCCTCCTTCAAATCCAATGTATATCTGTTTTTAAAATCATTTTCATATAAATTCACGCTTTTCCAGGAGTAATGGCTGCCTTTAGGGCAGATCCAGTAATGGTCTGTAAGAGACAACCCTAAATTGTCTATCATATAGTCTACCGTACTCTTTTTGCCCATCCCTATCAGCTCGCTTGTTATTAGATCGGAAGAGCACACGTCTGAAC
>CAJUFW010000028.1:5280-25244 GCA_910585655.1 uncultured Lachnospiraceae bacterium | reverse complement strand
CCTTGTTACAGGTATTCCCCGGCTCATAATCCAATCTGCTACTTTATCTTCCATAGATTTTGAGGATAGCTTCATCATAGGAAGCCTGTCCTTTTGCTTATCATTGAGAACCACTGACTCTATCCTGTGGTTTTCATATTTAAAAACAGCCAATTTCTCCTCTTCGTGCATGAAAAAAAATACCATTCCCCCACCTCTTTTAGAAAAATTCCTCTGCTATCGCCTTTAATTTTGCATCTGCTTTTTTCTTTTTTATATAGCTCTCTGCTTCTATCTTCAATATCCCAAGCTGCGCCCATTCTTCCTCCTTTATATCGTCCCATAAATCCTCTATCATGCAAATAACCTTATTTCCCAAAGATATTTTCAGTGTTTGGTTGTTACTTAGCAAAAGCAGCTTTGCTTCTTTTCCCTCTATCATACTATTTTTTATTACCTTCATTGTCCCACCTGCCCTTTTCCCTTTCGTCCTGTCTTTATTATAACAAACATGACGCCCCCTTATGACAACTCTTCCAATCGTTTATCTATATTCCGACTGCAATACCCTTGTATCATCCTCCGATACCCTTCCTCATACCGATAGGCTTCTATTGCCATAATCATATTCAGATACAGCGAATACAGCTTCATGCGTTCCCTGTCATGTTCTGTCACCTGAAATTTTTCCTCTACGATCCGATACCCTTCTATAAATTGCGTTTCCTCACCGATATCCGTATACAAATTAACCGCCGCAATAAAATCAGCAAACGGATCTCCAAAAAAAGCCCGCTCAAAATCAATGATCGCACTGATGTACCAGTTTCCGTCCTTTTTATCCAATAAAACATTTCCTGCCCACAAATCAAAATCTACTAACTTTGGCGTTCTGATTTCGTTTAATAATTCCTTTCTCTTTAAAACCGCACTCCTGATTTCCTCATAAGGAAGAGGAACCTTTCTCACACGACCATCCTCTATCATATCCTGAATCATAGAAGAAAACGCCTCTGCCCAGGTAGCAAAGCCGCATTTGTCCTCTTTATAATAGCCAAATGCCCTCCCGTCTACCGAATGGAGTATCGCCTGATAGTTTCCCAATTCCCGCATCAGACCCTCTTTCTCCTCCTCCGTCAGCTCCTCCTTTACGGATTCCCAGGATACTCCTGGCACCGAAGTCATAAAAAAGTAGTCTGCTTCCAACAAGGTATGGGAAAAATCATACCCCAATACTTCTGGGGTCGGAATCTTTTTACCCCTTAAAAGCTGGTAAACGAAAACCTCCGACCGCATAATCTCCCGCTCATAAGTCAGAATTTCCTTTTCCGGAAAATAAGATACCTTTAAAATAACTTCCTGAACCGGCTCCCTTTCCTCTCCTGGAACGGAAGACGGCACAAAGGGACGCTCTAATGTAATATGATAAATGGTGTTCATATGTCCCTCTCCAAATTCTCTGTAATCTTTCAAACCACACCCAAACTGCTCTAAAACCAGCCGCTGCAGTTCTTCTTTTGTCAGTTTTGTCTTCGTTGTGCTTTCCATGCACTGCCTCCCTTCTCACCAGCAAGTCTCATTTCGTCCATACCGCGGCAAGCTTCTTTCCCTTCCTTTATTCAAACTGCGACATATACAACTGATGATAAAATCCGCCTTGTTCCATCAGCTCACTATGGTTGCCCTGTTCGATCACGTCCCCGTCCCGCACGACCAGAATCGTATCCGCGTCTACAATCGTAGAAAGTCTGTGAGCAATGACAAAACAGGTCTTATCCTTCATCAGCTCCCGCATCGCTTCCCGGATGTGTACCTCTGTCCGGGTATCTACATTAGACGTCGCCTCGTCTAAAATCAGCATCCTGGCGTCTAAGAGCATCGCCCTGGCAATCGTTAAAAGCTGCTTCTGTCCTTTGGAGAGATTTGTACCGTCCTCGCTCAGCACCGTATCATAGCCCTGCGGCAGCCTGCTGATATAGGAATGGATTCTGGCGGCTTTTGCCGCCGCCTCTACTTCCTCGCGGGTAGCGTTTTCCTTGCCATAGGCAATGTTGTCAAAAATCGTCCCTTCAAATACCCAAGTATCCTGCAGCACCATCGCATACGCTTTTCGCAGACTTTTCCGTTTGATCTTGGAAACATCCAAACCGTCTATCGTAATCCTGCCGGAATTGATATCGTAAAACCGCATCAGCAGATTGATAATCGTCGTTTTTCCGGCTCCGGTCGGTCCTACAATTGCCACCAGTTTGCCAGGCTCGGCTTTCAGATTCAAATCGTGCAGAATCGTCCGATCCGGGCTGTAACCGAAATTCACATGTTTCATAATAACTTCGCCCCGGATATGATCCGGCAGATCCACAGCATCGCGGGCATCCTCCGGCTCGGCTTCCTCATCTAATACCTTTAACACACGCTCTGCCGCTGCCATTGCCGACTGCAGCTCGCTCGCCAGGTTGGCCAGCTCATTGATCGGTCCGGAAAACTTCCTGGAATACAAGACGAACGAGGAGATACTTCCTAATGTCAGCGTATTAAATAAATACAGTACCGCGCCAAAGGCTGTGATCAAAGCCAGAGACAGGTTATTGATAAAATTCACAGTCGGACCAACCATACTGCTCACAAACTCCGCCTGATAAAAAGCGTCTACCGCCTCTTCGTTCGTCTGGTCAAAATGGGCAATGTTCACATCTTCCCTGGCATATGCCTTTAACGTCTTTTGCCCGGATACCATTTCCTCTACGAAACCGTTTAGACGCCCCAGGTTGGCAGAACGTCTTCTGGAGAGCGGACGAATCCGACCGGACATATATTTCGTATAAAAAATCGACAACGGAATCGTAAACAGCATCACGATTAACAACGGCGGTGAGATCAGCAGCATCATAATAAAAGAACCTGTCACCGTAATTGCGCTGGCGCAAATCTGAATCAAGTCATTTGCCAACGACGTGCTGACCGTATCAATATCATAAGAAATCCGGCTCAAAATATCCCCGGTCTGGTGAACGTCAAAATAACCGACCGGCAGGGACTGCAGCTTATAAAAAACATCCTGCCGCATCTTTTTTACAACCTTTTGACTGATACGCAGCATTAAAATAGCCAACGCATAACTTAGAAGGGAAGAAACCGCATAAAATACCAGCATCAGCCAGACATAATGCCAGACGCCATCCAAATCGACTTTTCCCTTTCCCAGCTCAATCAAATCCACCGCATATCCGGAAAGCATCGGACCGACTAAAGCCAGAGAATTACCGGCAATCGTCAACGCCAGTGCCAACAGCAACAGCCATTTATAATGAAGCAAATAGGCGCCGAGTCGTTTTAATACATATCCGGTGTCCTTTGGCTTTTCCTTAGTCTTCATCATCCGACCTCCTGCGCCCGGGCTTCCGATTCCGCCCGGGCGACCTCCGTTAGGTCCTGCCATAGTCGCCACCTCCCATCTGCGAACGGTAAATTTCCTGGTATGTCGAGCAGCCTGCCATCAATTCTTCATGACTGCCATAACCGACGCACTGTCCGTCCTCCATTACCAAAATATGATCCAGACTCCGTACCGAGCTGATTCGCTGCGCTATCATAATCGCCGTTGTTCCACTCAAATGATCCCGCAGCGCTATCCGCAAATTGGCATCCGTCTTATAATCCAACGCACTGGAGGAATCGTCTAAAATCAGAATTTCCGGTTTCCCTGCCAAAGCTCTTGCTATCAGAACACGCTGCTTCTGCCCCCCGGAAAGGTTCGCTCCTTTTGAAGCAGCAAGATGAGAAAGCCCCCGCGCCAGTTCTTCCGAAGCCTGCCCGGAAATCCCGGAATCCACGGTAGCCAATTCCGCACTAATGGCAGCCTCCTCTGATAATTCGCCTAATGCTGCTCCGATTTCCCGTAAAAACTCCGCAGCTTGAGCATCCTCAGCCGCCGCACAAAGCTGTTCCTCCGGGATATCCCGCCAGAAATTGATATTTTCCCGTATCGTATCGGCAAATAAAATATCATTCTGGAAGACAACGCCGAACTGTTCCCGCAGCTCCTTTAAACTCATACTCCTCACGTCTTGTCCATGGATACGAACGGCGCCCTCGTCCACATCATAAAAACGCATCAGCAGATTGATTAACGTTGTTTTACCGCTTCCGGTAGAACCGATGATTCCCAGACTTTCTCCCTGTTTTAGCCGGAACGAAATATCGTCGATGTTTTGGCGTATCTCTTCCCCGTTTGAAACAGACCTTGAGGCAGCGCCTCCTCTGCCTGTGGCACCGGCTCCGTAATAAGCAAATTTCACATGGTCGAATTCAATATGACAGCCGTTCGCCACGCTCTCTACCGGCGTTGGCATCAGCTCCGCCGGAGCCTCTAACACTTCGCTGATACGATTGGCAGAAGCCGTCGCTTTAGAAAGCATGACAAAAATACGGTTAATCGACATCATGGCATTTAAAATCATGGTAAAATAGGACAAAAAGGCGACGATTTTTCCTACGTCCATCCGCCCTTCGTTGACACGGTAAGCCCCGACAACGATCACCAGCGTCAGACCGATATTCAAAATCAGGTTCATAATCGGATTGATCGCCGACATTGTTGAACTTGCTTTTACCTCTCGCGACGAGGTTTCTTCATTGATTTTATCAAAACGGCGTTTTTCTCCTTCGCCCTTGGAGAGTGCCTTGATCACCCGTACTCCTGTGACATTTTCCCGTACGACCTGTACCATCTGATCGACAGCCTGCTGCACCCTGGTATACATCGGAATCCCCTTGCTGGAAATAAACCATACCAATACCGCAATAAAAGGCAGCGTAGCAATCAGCACCAGCGTCAGCACGACGTCAAGCGTAAAGGTAATCGCAATCCCACCCAGCAAAATCATCGGCGCGCGTACTCCGATACGCTGAATCATTCCTACTGCATGATGAATGTTGTAGGTATCCGAGGTCATTCGGGATACAAGCGACGGAATCGTAAACTGATCCACCTGCCGCCCGGACAAACTCATAATCTTTTCATACAAATCATGACGAACTGCCCGCGTCACATCCCGTGCCACACTGGAAGCCATCCGGTTTGCCTGTACGTTCAGCGCCCGCGTTACCACTGCCAAAACCAGCATGACCACGCCCCAGACTGCTACCAAAGACAGGCTTTTTTTCGGAATAACATCGTCGATCATAAACGCCAGCACCCAGGGAAGCCCCAGATCCGTCAGCGTCCCCAGCACTTTAATCGCCAGCCCGCCCAACATTCTTGGCAAATACACAACTACATATCTTAGAATCCTTTTCAAAACGTTCCCTTCTCCCTCTCTTTCCGGGACATCCTCTTTCGTCCCTTCGCTAAATACTTTCCATCGAAACTGTTTCCTTGGAAAGTATATCACAGGATAGAAATACCGTCAAGTTATCCCATGAACATTTTTCTTCTTGTATCCTCATGAAAAACGTGTTATGCTTAATCTGGTGATTTTTTATGAAACGAACGACCATGACCGTATTATTGCTGTTTAGCTGCGGCTGCCTGGTATTGGTCTCCGGCTTCCTTTTATTCCGCGCTTCCGTCCTTTCCGGACGACTGCCGGATACCTTAAATCTGTTCCAGAATCAACCTGGCTTATCTTCGGAGGAGGAGCTTGCCGAGGACTCATCGACCCAGATTCCTTTAGACGCCGCTGCCTATCCGGGTGTCGTGGCGTTTAACCGGACCGATCCAACCGCACTTTATTCCTTATACGATTTTTTATATATCGGCGATTCCTTTATCAAACGGCTGGAAGACAGCGGCATTCTGCATGAAAGCAGCACTGTCCTGGCAAAATCCGGTTCCTCTCCCAAAGACTGGTACGTACAAGAGGACAACGAGCGCTATGTAGATTTTCTCTCTCAGTTGAAAGCTATGGAAGGGACGCCCTTTCGGGGGATTATTTTAAATTATGGAATCAACAACATCAAATCCGATAAAAATATCTCTTATATGAAACAGTTGATCGAAGATATACGAACCGTATTCCCGGAGGTTCCGCTGTTTGTCATGAAACTGATGCCGGTTGCGGAGCAGTTTGTCATTATACGAAAAGAACAAATCGCCTGGACAAGCGAGCAGGTCAACCACGGCGAACAAAATTGCGTAGACACCTTTAACCAGGAACTCGAACGCTTTTGCCGCACCCAGAAAAATACTCGTTTTATAGATGCTACTACGGATTTCATCAACGAAAACGGCGACCTCAAAACCGAATATGCTGACGAACGCGGCTTACATATTGCAGAGCCTTATATAGAAATCTGGTGCCGCAACATTTTCCAGGCGGTAACGGCGCACTAAAATCTTACACCGCACTCTATATCATTTCAACTATATAAAAGGAGGATATCACAATGAACTACAGAACGATGGACAACTTGGGGATTTCCCCATCTTTGCTCGGCTTTGGCTGTATGCGCTTCCCGGTGACGCCGGAAGGCAAGATTGACGAACCGGAAGCAGAAAAAATGCTTGCCAAAGCGATCGAGGCAGGCGTGACTTACTTTGACACGGCTTATCCGTATCATGACGGAACCAGCGAGCCATTCGTCGGCAAGGCGTTAAAAAAATATGACCGGGACAGCTTTTACCTGGCTACCAAACTTCCGACCTGGCTGGTTCAGACGGAAGAAGACGCTGAACGGCTTTTAAACGAGCAGCTTGAACGCCTGCAAACCGATCATATTGATTTTTATTTGCTACACGGTCTTGGAAAAGATCGTTGGGATTCTCTCAAGGCTGCCGGAATTCCGGAATGGGGCGATCGAAAAAAGGCGGAAGGCAAAATCCGTTACTTTGGTTTTTCTTTCCATGATACCTATGAGGTGTTCGAGGACATTTTAAATTACCGCGATTGGGACTTCTGCCAAATCCAGCTTAACTACATGGATACAGAGGACGGTCCTGGTCTGCGCGGCTATGAACTGGCAGAGAAAAAACAAGTGCCGCTTGTCATTATGGAACCGATCAAGGGCGGTTCCCTGGCTTCTCTTCCAGAGGATATCAACCAACGCTTCCTGGCTGCCGATTCCAGCCGCAGCACTGCTTCCTGGGCGCTCCGCTGGATTGCTACCAAGCCAAACGTCAAAGTAATTTTAAGTGGTATGAGTACAATGGAACAGTTAGAAAATAACCTTGATACCCTTTCCGATTTTGCTCCACTGACAGAAGCAGAAAATATGTTGATCGAGGAAGTCGCCGCCGCTATCCGCGCCAGAGTGAAAAACGGCTGTACCGGCTGCCGCTATTGTATGCCGTGTCCGGCAGGGGTAGACATTCCGAAATGCTTCTCAATCTGGAACCGTCATGCGATGTATGGCAACGATGAAAGCGCTAAAACTGCCTATTTTGAACGAACGGAGAGTTCCGCCAGAGCCGATCAGTGTGTGAAATGCGGTCAATGCGAAGCCGCCTGCCCACAGCACCTTTCCATTCGTACCGATTTGGAACAAGTGACCGCCGATATGAACCGGCTGGCAGGAGTTTCATCACCAGAAGCCCCGACATCAAAAACCCCGGCTGCAGAAAGCGAACCGATTCCTTCTATGGACGATTTTAAGGAGGAACTAGAGCGTTCTTTCCATAAATTAAAAGAAGGCGATATGGTTTCCGGTACGGTCATGGGCGTCAGTGATACGGAAGTAGCCGTTGACTTAGGTTCTTATTCCGAAGGTATTATTCCTATCGAAGAGTTAAGCAACGATCCGCGTTTTTCGATTAAAGCAGATATCGCGGTAGGCGATCCGGTTCGCGCTTTGGTCATCTCCGAAGACAACGGAAACGGCTCTTTGCTGCTTTCCCTGAAAAAAGCGGCGGATATCCTAGCCTGGGACGAGCTAAAGGCAGCGATGGAAGCCAGAGAAATCTTTTCTGTCAAGATAGCCGAAGCCGTGAAAGCAGGCGTTGTTACTTACCTAAAAGGTATCCGCGCCTTTATCCCGGCTTCCCACATCGGACTGACATACGTAGAAGATTTAGAAGGAGTCGTCGGACAGACTTTAGATGTAATTATTATTACGGTCGAAGAGGAAGGAAAACGTCTGATTCTGTCTGCCAAAGAGGTTGCCAGAGACCGGGCAGAAGCAGAAAAATCCTATAAAATTTCCCATCTGCAGGTTGGTCTTGTCACAGAAGGCGTCGTAGAAAAAATCATGCCGTTCGGCGCTTTTGTACGGATGGGCGACGGGCTTTCCGGGCTGGTACACATTTCCCAGATGGCTGGCAAGCGGATCAAAACCCCGAACGAGGTCGTCAAAGAAGGCGAAACCGTTAAGGTGAAAATCATCGGTGTCAAAGATGGGAAAGTCAGCCTCAGTATGAAAGCTGTCGAGGAAAAAGAGGAAGTTGTTGAGGATATTGAGACAGCTCCGGTAGAATACAGCTCCGGTCAGTCCGCTACTACGGGGCTTGGGGCGCTGCTTTCTAAGATTAAGTTAGATCAGTAAAATGGAATCATAAATCTCCAAACACAGGAAACAGGCAGCAAATTTTTTTGATTTTGCTGCCTGTCTTTCTTTTCAGTCTGATAGTTTTTCATTCAAATATGATAGGCACTTGCTTCCTCTATGATATTTTTCTCATACCACTCTTTCGGCGCTTCGTTACTGTCATAAGCCTTCTCCATCATCCTATAGATTTGTGGATACTTTACATCAAACCTAAGTAACGTTTTTAGTTCTGATGTCTGTATTGGGATAATTTTCATTCCATCCACACTCTTTGTCCCATCTGCATTATAATATATCATGAATTTTCTTGCCCGAAAATCTGATATTACATTCATATTCAAAAAAGTAGTGATAAAAATACAATATGCCTCTTTATCTGGATTCTTTAAACAATACTCTCCTAAATGTCTGGATACCGGCTCCATTTCCATCCTACGTTGATTTGAACCATCTGCTAGTGTTGCCTCTATCAGCAATGTATGCTTTGGATATTGCTTTGTCTCCTCATAGTTCCAGACAATATCTGCCTCTCCTCCTCCCGCATGTGTTCTTGGTAGCAAATCCGCTTCTAAAGACAAGTTCATATATTCCAGAACATTACCTTGTTTCTCACTGATGATATACCATGTAATCCCAAGAATATACTCAAAAATAGTAGGAATATCTGCATTATCTGTCACTATACTCCGAATTTCCTCGTCATTTCTCTCCTCAAAATAGCTAAGTAACTCTATAATGGTATCTTTTGGAAATCTTTCTTCCACTAATTTCCGGAAACGAATATATCGTTCCTCCTCCATTATTTTATGTGCAGATGCTTTGTTCCCTATAGGTTTCCCAAAAAACTGCTCTAATTCATGATATAAACGCTTCTCATGAATTTTTAAGCATGGGTGAATTTCTTCCAATGTAACATCTTTCTGTAATAATTCTGTTTTTTCAAATGCAAAAGATAATAATTTCTCTGAAATATCCTTTATATAACAATTTGGAAGTACATCTAATCTTATTTTCTGATCCTCATACAATACCAAATCCGTCAATTTAAAATAACGTCTGTTTAAATCAAAATAATCGGAAAGCGTTGCCTTCGCTTTAAACAAATGTATAATTTTAAAAAACTCCTCCTTAAACTGCTCCTCCTTCTCTACACTTAAAATAGGTACTGCATTTAAAATAGATAAACCTTCTCTGCGAATCACGCTTCTTGTGTTGCTTTTAAAAAAATAATTTCTCCAAGCTCCTCCCACTTTACTGTTTGTCAATTTTTTCGTTGCATCATACAATTCCAGGGCAAGGTTTTCCTTCCGGAATACGATCTCATATAACAGCCGATACAATTTATAATAAGGTCTGTCATATTTTGCACTTTTTCGGTTCATTCCAACAGTGCAGATCAATTCTTCTGTAACTTCCTCTTTTTGCAATAATGCCAAAGCCTGTTGATAATTTTCCATCCCCATAAGAACAGATAAAATCGCTGCTTCTACCTGCAAGTTTTCTGTTCTGGAAGATATGATATGCTTTAAAATAGTATTAGTAGTTTTTTCATCCACACATAGCGGAAGCAAATACGTAAATTCCTCATAAGTAAGATAATTTGCTTTATTTATCAAGTATAAAAACACAACAAACGGTCGAACTACCTTTCCATTCACCTCATTAGAAGTTTTTAATAACTGTTTCAAATATAAATAGCTATCTTTGGGAATTTCCAACAAATTATCCGATGTAAAATCTCCTGTTTCTGCAATTTTTAGCAATGCTTCTCCAGCCTCTGTAAGGCAACGCTCATCATCTAATAAACCAATATCCCGCAATCCTGAAGTTTTTTCCCTTGCATCTTTATCTGGTCTTGGAGCATCCCCCTTTACAAAACCTCTGCTTTTTAAAAATCCATAATATTCTTTCTGGAAATCGTTATTTCCTGACCATTCTCTGTCTTGGTTTTCCGACAGCGCCCTAAATTCCCTCAATAATGCCAACTGCAGCTCGATATTCATATTAAACTTATCTGTCCGATAACTAGTAGTCCCGATAGACCAACAATAGCTCCGAAACCCTATTCTATCTGCCATAGTTCCGTCTCCTTTTCCCTATTCTTCTATTGTATAATTGACTATCAACACCTCTTTTGTAATCCCCTCCCGTTGCGTATGATAGTTAGAATTAGAATAATCATAGTTCAATTCGATCATATGAAATCGTTCATTTCTATTTATCCAGTCTGCCAAAATATCATTCTTCTTTCCCTTGCTCTCTAATACATTAGATAATGCAAACCGTATTCCCTCTTCATCTAACTGTTCTAAATATTCCAATAAATCTCGCTCGTCTTTCTCTGTCCAGCCTTCCTGCTCATTATAACTTGCACAGGTAATCAAATAAGGTGGATCTACATAAAAAAAGCTTTTGTCCGTAAAATCCTCTCTCGCTATTTCTCTAAAATCCTGCTTTGTAAACTTATAATCACCACTCTTGATTCTATCTAAAAAATGTACTAACTTTTTTTGCATATTAGAATTAAAATCTCTTTTTCCAACTGGTAAATTAAACTTCCCTTTTCGGTTAAAACGAATTTGATTATTAAAGGAGTATACCAAAAGCAGATAAAGCATTAAATAATATTCGTCATTTTTTTCTGTATATTGATTAAATTCCTCTCTTAGCCTATAATATCCCTCTCTATTATAACTAGACAACCCTTTTGAGCTTTCACACCCATAATATTTATAACCATTTTCACACACTAATGACAGATTGTATTTCTTGATCGCAGCATAAAGCCACTGAAAAATTTCTTCCTTTGACAAACGCTTTAGAGTATTTAGCAAACCTATCAAATATCCATTAGAATCGTTAAATAAAACTTTGTTACAATTCACATTAATTCCTACATTACAGCCACCACAAAATAAATCTACTACACAATCGATATCCGGAGGAAAAAACGGTAAAATCTGAGGGAGCAGCTTATACTTTCCTCCTGTATAATTCAATGCAGACGGAATCAGCTTTTTTTTCGATTCATAACAAGTACATAAAAACAGTCTTTCCTGATTTTCCTTTATATTAGACTTTCCTGCTGAAAAAGCTTTATAATTTTCTACAAATACTTTTACGATGCCTTTTTTTTGCAATATTCTCCAAATATCTTTATCACTTATTTTTGCATTAGAACGTTCATCCCCTTTTTCAGCCATATTGTTATATGACAATAAAATATATCGTGCCTGAATAGAATCTATCAGCCGTTCAAAAGCTTCTACTGCCTTTTTGGTACAATAATCACTTTTCAGTTTACTCCGATCCATTTTTCTAGCCACTCCAAATACTTTTGGCTTTTTCCATTCTGCAACATTTTCCAGCAAATGATAGGCGTCGCAATATTGTCGGGAATTATATGGTGGATCAATATAAACCAAATCAGCTTCTATTTTCAATACAAGCTCATTTGTATCCAAGTGGTAACAAACATTATTCTCATTTAACTGTTCCTCTGGTTGTGGCACAGCTAATTCTAAATGTTTTTCAAATCGTATCCCTTGTCGATAAGCATCGTAATGACCACAAGTATTGGCGATTTTATCCATAGCATATAAAAGGGACGTAATCAGCAATGCCCTTTCCTTTTTATTCAATTCTCCTCTGCTATATTTTTGTTCAATGTCCTCTCTTATGTACCCGATTTTTCTGCAATCCTCTAAAGAAAAATAGGTATTCGCAAAGTTTTCACTCATATAGTTGTCGGTTGTCACCACAGTATCGTTATACCTTTGAACCAACTCTACTATCTTTTCTTTAGAATATGGCTCACTGCTAAACCATGCCACATGGCAAATATAATTACTATACATATTATCATTGATAATCAACTTTTTATCTGTAAACGCGGAGGCAACGGCTCCGGTTCCTGCAAAAATATCTGCTACTATATTGACATTTTTACACTCTGTTTTTACCACTTCTGTTATAAAAGGAAGTAATTTGTACTTATTGCCCAAATACCTCCGATTATTTATTTTGATGGTTTTATAAGATGGTTTTATCTCCAATTTTTCTTTAAGCTGGTTTTTCTTAATATATTCTTTTAATTTTTCATATACGGCATCCGTCCATAAAACTTTCCCGTTTTCATTTACTGCAACCTCGACTACCTTGCTATCTTTTAAATAATATAAATACGATCTGGAAATATCTAATTTCTTTGCCATCTGGATTGCCGTATAATTCATTATATTCCCCTCCATTTATGCAACACATTTTATCTTATATTAGACACTTTTTACTTTATTATATCATAGAAATCAGGATATTCAAGTTTTATCTCAATAAATCATGCACCGGTTCAGATGCTAAACATCTACTTGACAACACCTCTTCGCTGATCTATACTTCTCCATATAGAAAGGCGTTTCAACAGCCTTCTTACTATTCCAAAACAAAAATAAAACGAACAGGAGATTTCCAAAATGAAGAGAATCAAAACCATTGAAACCCGCAGCCTGCAGGCGAGCGTAACCACCGGTGGATGCGGCGAGTGCCAAACCTCCTGCCAATCTGCCTGCAAGACCTCTTGCGGCGTAGCAAACCAGCCTTGTGAGAACCACAAGCAGTAAGCAATAGGAAACGCACGGAAAAAGTGGGACTGCTTTCGCTTGCAGCCCCATTTTTCTATGCCCGCCCTAGCTTTTGCGGCAATCGGGCGTTTATTGATTAAGGAGGAACATAACGCGATTATGGTACATCAATACCACTTAAACGGCTATCATATTGTTTTAGATACCTGCAGCGGCTCTGTTCATGCGGTAGACGAAGTTGCTTATGATATGATTGACCTTTACCAAAAACATATTATCAAACAAGAACCGCTTCCGGTCGCTGCTTCCGACGCCCGCGCTTACATTCTCTCTACTCTGGCAGAGCGACATCAGGACAAGCCGGACGTCAGCCAGCAGGAACTGGAAGAATGCCTGGAGGACATTGAAACACTCCGACAGGAGGGAAAGTTGTTTACCCCGGATGCCTACGAGCATCTGGCTCTTGATTATAAAAACAACAGCAAGGTAATCAAGGCGCTTTGTCTGCATGTAGCGCATACCTGCAACTTGAACTGCAGCTACTGCTTTGCCAGCCAGGGGAACTATCATGGAGAGCGTGAGTTAATGAGCTTTGAAACCGGAAAACAGGCATTGGATTTTTTAATTGCTCATTCAGGAGGACGCACCAATCTGGAAGTAGACTTTTTTGGCGGGGAGCCTCTGATGAATTGGCAGGTCGTCAAGCAACTGGTAGCCTATGCCCGTTCCCAGGAGCCGATTCACCATAAAAAATTCCGCTTTACTCTCACTACAAACGGAGTTTGCTTAGATGATGAGGTAATCGAATTTGCCAACCGGGAAATGCACAACGTTGTTCTTTCTCTGGACGGACGCAAAGAAGTTCATGACCGCTTTCGTGTCACTCATAGCGGTCAGGGCAGCTATGATAAGATTGTGCCAAAATTTCAGGAGCTGGTTCGCCGCCGATGCAGCGATCAGGAAAATCCGACTGGTAATAAAAGCTATTATATGCGAGGAACCTTTACCCATTATAATACGGATTTTACAAAGGATATTCTGCATATGGCAGATTTGGGGTTCCGTGAACTAAGCATGGAACCCGTCGTCTGCTCTCCTTCTGAACCGCAGGCGCTGACCGAAGAGGATCTTCCGATACTCTTTGCTCAATATGAGCTGCTTGCCAAAGAGATGATCCAACGTCAAAAAGAAGATCGGGGCTTTACTTTTTATCACTATATTCTGGATTTAAAGCATGGTCCTTGTATTTACAAACGAGTTTCCGGCTGCGGATCCGGAAACGAATACATGGCTGTCACCCCATCGGGCGAGCTGTTTCCATGCCATCAGTTTGTAGGCGATCCTCGCTACAGTCTCGGCAATATCTGGGATGGCGTTACCAATCTTGCCGTCCAGGACGAATTCCGAAGCTGCAACGCCTACAGCCGCCCAGAGTGTAAAGACTGTTGGGCGCAGCTTTATTGCGCCGGAGGCTGTGCCGCCAATGCCTATCATGCTTCCGGAACTGTCCAGGGTATTTATGATTATGGCTGCCGTCTGTTCCGCAAACGGATGGAATGCGCCGTTATGGTGCAGGTGGCTTTGGGATTAGAAGCAGGATTCTCCGCCTGCGGTGGGTCGCTTTAGCGACATGTTACTGCTCCGCCGCAGTGCGATCCTGCCCGGAGGGCTTTTTGTATGATAGGGAAGTTTGGAGAACTTTCCTATCATATAAAAAAGAACAGCCGGGCAGAGAAGCTTTTTAGAGCATCTGCCTGGCTGTTCTATCTATTCTCCTAAAATCGCCTGCAACGTAACCTCCTGCAACGGCGTCTCAACAATCGGCTTACAGCCCATTTCTTTCCCCAGCACCATATTGACGCGGTTTTCTTTGGTAAACGCTTCCCAGCTTGGCAATCCCTCTCCATTTGGATTTCCGGTCTTGGCAAAGTTCGCCCAATATTGCACCATCTTATCGGAAATATCATAATCCACACCAGTCATCGGTCTCCAACAGCGGTAAACCGTCCCAAATACATACCATAGTTCCGAAGAATGGAAAGATCCATCGTCATTTCCCGGCAGGTCATGGTCAAACAAATACAAATACGCAGGCGACTTTCCGGTACGAACACGAAGCTCTGCCAACGCCCGGTTTTTGATCATCATCTGATGGATGCCCTTGATCACCCGACCGATATCCTCCGGCTTTTCTACAGCCGCCAGCTCCAGAAACCGATCCGCGTAGCTTCCATATCCCTTTTTCTGCTCTTCTTTCCAGGCTTTTACATCATTTGCTATACCAAACGCCATCCCACTCTCTCCGGCAGTATTTCCTACCATCATTGGGATATCCGGATAGTCGCCGGAAAAATAACCGTCCGACGGAGACTGTTCGACCACATAGCCATCCTTTACCGTGCCAAACCGATATTTTCCCATAAAGCCTGTCCCGCCTACCTCGCGAAGCTCCTCATAGCTCTTTTCCCGCAGCTCGGCAATGCTCTTGCAGCCTGCCTCTTCCATAAATGCCAGACCCTGCTGCTCCTTTTCTGCCAAAGGCTCTCCACGCATGATGGCGTTAAGCTTGTCAATCGTAGCCGAACTCATAATAATAATCCCTGCAATATCCCCCTTTGTCAACGGAGAATGAAGCAGCGTCTGCACGCTTCCTGCCCCTGCAGACTGCCCGAAAATCGTAATTCGATCCGGATCTCCGCCAAAAGCAGCAATGTTCCGGCGAACCCATTTTAGAGCTGCAATCTGATCCAAATGCCCATAGTTTCCGGAAACACCATGCGAGCTTTCCTTAGAAAGCTCCGGATTGGCATAAAACCCGAAAAAGCCCAGACGATAATTGAACGTCACCAAAATCACGTTTTGGCGGCAAAACGCCTCTCCGTCAAACTCCGGCTCCGTTCCGTAGCCGCCCGTCAAACCGCCTCCATGAATCCAGAACAGCACCGGAAGCTTTTCGTCTCTGGTTACAGTCGGCGTCCAGATATTTAAGTACAGACAATCCTCACTCTGCGCCTCCGAACAACGGAAAAACTCATTCGCATAAAGCGATCCCATAAAATGACGCTGCTGCGGCGCTATCGGACCAAAACGAGACGCATCCCGTACGCCCTCCCAAGCCTCTACCGGCTGCGGTTCCTGCCAGCGCAGATCCCCTACCGGCGGCGCCGCATATGGAATCCCCTTAAATACCGTATACTGCGGAACATTCCCCGCCACTCCTTCTACCAGACCACTTTCCGTCCGAACGATACGATCAATTTCCGGATATAATTTTTTTTCCATGCTTTTGTAATCCCCTTTCCTTGAAAACGTATTTTCGTTTCTTGTATAGGGATATTATACGAACTTTTAGGGTAGAAAGGAAGAACCAATTCTTGTGATAAAGAACCGGTCTTTGCGCTGACTGCAAAATCCCGATTTTTTTATGGGCAATTTTTGTGACGGATAGCCATATCCTGTGTTTTGCGTTATAATAAGAACATAAGAATCAAAAAAACAATAGAAAAAGAATCAACACACATAATAGAACTAAGAAAGGATTACGAAACTGCTATGGATACGCCAATCTGTGATTTTATAGACAATTATCTCAAACAACCCGTTTCCCGTTTTCATATGCCAGGGCATAAAGGAACAGATCCGGCAAACGCCAGTCAAAACGCTCCTGTCTCCCTTTTTGCGCGGGACATTACAGAAATCGAAGGCGCGGACGATCTCTATCATGCAGAAGGCATCATTTTAAAAAGCGAGCAAAACGCTTCCTCTCTGTTCGGAAGCCGTCATACCTTTTATTCTACAGAAGGTTCCTCGCTTTGTATTCGGGCCATGCTTTTTTTGGCTATGCAGTACGCCGTACAATCAGACATCCGCTCTGCAATCACCAGACCGATTACTGCTCCCCGCCGCCGGATTATCGCAGCGCGGAACGCTCATAAAACTTTTCTCTATGCCTGCGCGCTGTTAGACCTGGAGGTTCTCTGGCTTTATCCGGAAGAAGAAACGCAGCACCACTCTCTTTGCTCTTGCCCGGTATCCGCAGATACTTTGCAGCGCATGCTAGAAACGTTCTCTCTTTCGCCGAAGGAGGAACGTCCTTTTGCCGTATTTCTTACTTCCCCGGATTATCTGGGCGGGCTTCAGGATATTGCCGCCCTTTCGTCTGTCTGCCATCGCTTCGGTATACCGCTTCTGGTGGACAATGCCCACGGCGCCTATCTCCGCTTCCTTTCCCCCTCCCGCCACCCGCTGGATTTAGGCGCGGATATGTGCTGCGATTCCGCTCATAAAACTCTCCCTGCGCTGACCGGCTGCGCTTATCTGCATATCAGTAAAAACACACTCTATCCTTATGAAAAAAACGCCCGTATGGCGTTGTCTTTGTTCGGCTCTACCAGCCCGTCCTATCTTCTACTGCAATCCCTGGATTGGTGTAATGCGTATCTGGCAGAAGCGAATCCGGCGCAGTCCTATCAAAGCCGTCTGACACAATGCGTCTCCCAAAAAGAAACCGTCTGCCGGAGATTGCTTCAACGCGGCTTCTTTTTCCGGGATGCCGATCCGCTGCGGATAGTCTTTGATGCTGCTGCCTTTGGCTGCAGTGGAGAGGATCTGGCGGATCATTTACGCCGCCGGCAAATAGAATGCGAATATGCAGACCATGATTACGTCGTGCTGATGGTGACGCCGGCAAACAGCAATGAAGACTGGAAAAAATTAGAAACTTTAGAGTTGCCAAGCTTTATAAAACCTGTTCTATCTGATGTTGATACTGATACTACTGCTACTGCCCCTTCTTTTCTTGCCTCTACCGCAAAACAGGCTCTTTCTATCCGGGAAGCCATCTTTTCCCCCGGCGAGCTTGTTCCTCTCCAAAAGGCTTCCGGACGGGTCTGCGCCGCTCCGGTTGTCTCCTGCCCGCCTGCTATCCCGATTGTTGTCAGCGGGGAACGGATCACAGAAGAGCATCTGGCATTGTGCCGTTATTATGGGATTACCTCCCTCCTGGTAGTGGCAGAAGAAGCCTGATTTCCGTCCCAACGCCTTCTTCGCTCTCTAGCTCCAGCGCCGCATCGTGCAGCGCCGCAATATGCTTGACAATCGCCAGCCCCAGCCCGGTTCCCCCTGTAGATTTGGATCGGCTTTTATCCACCCGATAAAACCGCTCAAAAATCCGTTCCTGATGTTCCGCCGGAATCCCAATCCCGGTATCCCGTACCGTCAGCGCCGCCAGACTTTTCTGCCCCTGACCGCTTGTCTCACGCCGGACAGTTCTGGTCTCTACCCAGACGCGCCCACCAGCCCGGTTGTAGCGGATGGCATTGTCACAAAGGTTATAAACGACCTCTTCTATCATTCCCTTATTGGCTCGGATCAACGTCGGCTCTCCTGCCAGCTCCAACGTTACCTGATGCTTTTTGGCGCTGATTTGAAGCATATCCACACAGCTTTGTGCCAGCACCAGCAAATCCACTTCCTCCATCGGCTCTTCCTCCGCGGTATCTAACTCCGACAGCCGGATAATATCGTTGATTAGGGTCAGAAGACGTCTGGAACTATGATGAATCTCCCCTGCGAAACGAATCGTCGTTTCCTCGTCGGTCATTCCGGTTTCAATCAATTCCGAATAGCCGGAAATCGCCGTCAGCGGCGTTTTCAATTCATGTGATACATTTGCCGTAAACTCCTGTCTTGTTCGGGCATTTTTTAAAATCTCCTCATGCTGCCGTCGGATCGTTTCCATTACCGGGGATAGTTCCCGATAAAATTCCTCCTGCGGAATGTCATCGATCCGATCTGCCATCCGCTCAATCGGAGCTACCAGAGAACGTGTCAGATAATGCGCCAGCACCATACAAAGCCCGAACAGCAATGCCGCGATAACGATGATGACTGGGATGGTGCTGGTAAAGATTGTAAAAATACTGCTACTCTCCTTTGCCAGCCGCAATACATCCCCCTGCTCCGTCCGCACGGCATAATAAAACGTACTTTTCCCCAAGGTCGGCGACTGACGAATCACCTCTCCTGCGCCCTCTTCCAGCGCTTTCGCTACCTCCGGACGGTTTCGGTGATTTTCCATTCCCCCAATATCCACATTGCTGTCAAACAGTACCGAGCCGTCCGCCTTAATCAGACTAATCCGTAAGCCTTCCGCTTTTACGGAAGAGTCCCCCTCCTCCATCTGCTCCAGCACACGAGTTGCCGCCAGCAGCTTCGCATAGCCTTTTAAATCGTCCATGATTTCCCGACAGACGACCTCATAAAATACAACTGCGGCAAACACCCAGGTTGCCGCAATCGCCAAAAATGCTATCAATAAAAATTGGATGTTGATTTTTTTCTTCATCTTACCGAAAACTCCCTGCTCTATTCGCCGGTTAAACTCTCTTTTCCAACTGGTAGCCGACGTTTCGTACTGTCTTAATCAGGCTTCCCGCTTCCCGGAGCTTTTGCCTAAGCGTTTTAATGTGCATATCCAGAGTACGGGATTCCCCTTCAAAATCCGTCCCCCACACTCGATCCATAATCACATCCCGCCGCAGAACAATTCCTTCGTTGATCATGAAAAACTTCAATAGCTCATACTCCTTGTAGGTTAACTCGCAGAGAACTTCTCCTACCGATACGCTGTGCCGCTCTTCATCCAATACAATTTCCCCTACCTGCAGACGTACTTCCTCTCCTGTCTCCTGGCTGCGCCGCAGCAACGCCTTTACTCTGGAAATCAGCTCCATAATTCCAAACGGCTTTGTCATATAGTCGTCCGCGCCGATATCCAGTCCCTTTACCTTATCAATCTCCGAATCCTTCGCAGTCACTAAAATGATTGGAATTTTTCTGGTTTCCGGCGTAGAACGGAGCCGTCTGACGATTTCCAGTCCGTCCTCGTCCGGCAGCATAATGTCCAGCAGAATCAGATCCGGC
>CAJUFW010000028.1:0-5270 GCA_910585655.1 uncultured Lachnospiraceae bacterium | reverse complement strand
GGCTTCCGCTCGGCAAGCTTTTTGTAAAAATCCTTTGCGCATTCAAAATCAAAAATCGTATAGCCGCTGTTTTTTAAAGCAAAGCTTTCAATCTCCCGGATGTTTTTATCATCCTCTACCACATAAATCGTCTGCATCCTCTTCTCCTTACGGAAGTTGATATCTTTCCTGATACTTCTGATATTTCCTGCGGAATTCGCCGCCCTCCTGCTTTACCCGTCCGAGGTACTCATGTGTTTCAAACTCATTTTCATGAATCTCAATCAGACAGACGGCAATGTTGGAACAATGGTCGGCTATTCTCTCGCAATTTGTAGTAATATCAGAAAAAATAAAGCCTAATTCAATCGTCGTTTCCCCTTTTCGCAGCCGCTTGATATGGCGATTCTTCAATTCCCCGTTCAAATCATCGATCACTTCTTCTAGCGGCTCTACCTTCCTTGCCAAATCCAAATCACCTGTTACAAATACTTGTTCTGTCCGCTTGATAATATCTTCAATCGCGCGAGCAAAAACAGTCAGCTCCTCCTTGGTCTGTTCCGGAAAAACCGCCTTTTTCTCATAGATTTCCTTTGCCGCCTGTACCAGATTTACCGCATGGTCAGAAATCCGCTCCCAGTCCCCAATACAATGCAGCAGCATAGACAACACACCGCTGTCTCTTCCCGTCAGGTTTTTGCTGGAAAGCTTCACTAAATAACTCCCCAGCATATCCTCATAACGGTCTACTTTATTTTCTATTTCCAACACCTGCTGTGCCTTCTGCTCGTCATAGCTTTTTAATAAATCCAGAGAACTTAGCAACGCTTCCCTGGAAAGCCCTGCCATCCGAAAAGCTGCATCTTTACACTGATCTACCGCGAAAGCCGGAGTCTCTAAAAAGCGTGCATCCAGCATTTGGATACCGATTTCTCCCTCTGTCGTCCCACCGGACTTTGCTCCGACACTCGATCCCGTTCCCGTTTTGGCTCCTCTGCCGCCAACGGTCAGACAAGCCAGCTTTTCCAACAGGTTTCCAAACGGAAACAGGATAACTGTCGCAAAAATATTGAACGCGCTGTGTATCACGGCAATTCCTACCGCGCTTGCCGTCGCATCCAAAAAGGAGAAATCCACAAAGGCATTGACACTGTAAAAAATCCCCATAAACAACAGTGTTCCAATCACATTAAAATACAAGTGAATCAAAGACGCCCGTCTTGCATTCTGATTTGCTCCAATCCCGGACAACAGCGCCGTTACACAGGTTCCGATATTCTGCCCCATAATAATCGGAAGCGCCGTTCCATATCCAATCGAGCCTGTCAGGCAAAGTGCCTGCAAAATACCGATAGAGGCGGAAGAGCTTTGCAGTACCGCGGTCAGCAGTGCGCCCGCTAACAGTCCCAGCAGTGGATTGGAAAACATCGTAAGAATATTGGTAAATTCCGGTACGTCTGCCAGCGGCTTCACGGCTCCGCTCATCGTTTCCATTCCCGTCATCAGAATCGCAAAGCCAATCAAAATTGCTCCCGTATCTTTTCTTCGCTCTCGCTTGCTGCCTTCCTTTCCGGAAAACATCATCAGCACAATACCGACTGCCGCAAGCAGCGGTGAGAAAGAGCTTGGCTTTAATAACTGGATAAAAAAGTTTCCTCCTTCTATTCCAGCCAAACTCAAAATCCAGGAGGTAATCGTCGTTCCGATATTCGCTCCCATAATCACGCCGACCGCCTGGGACAGCTTCATAATACCGGAATTGACAAACCCGACTACCATTACGGTAGTAGCCGAAGAAGATTGAATCACTGCTGTCACGCCGGCGCCTAACAATACCCCCATCAATCGATTAGCGGTCAGCCGTTCCAGCACCCGCGCCAGCTTTCCGCCGGATATCTTTGCCAGTCCGTTTCCCATCTCGTTCATCCCGTACAAAAACAGCGCCAATCCGCCTAACATCGTAAAAATCCCGAAAATATCCATAATGTCCCTCCCTGTTCTTATTCCTTCGTTATCATCTTTGAACCTACTTTTTCGAGCATCGCTTTTTTATGTATCATTCTTAGAAAGCCACAGCTCTTGTAAAAGATTTTAACTATAGTATGTAAAATCAGAGAAGCCATTATGTAAAATCCATGTAAATTTTAAAATTGAAATAAGCCAGTATGCAAAAAGGACATACAAAAGCAGATACTCCTTCTCTTGTATGTCCTTGTCCTCGCTATCTTATAGAGCCAATCTGTCTGAAAAATATAGCAGCAATACCAGAATGCCTCCTACTGCCGTCATACTGCAAAGCAAAGACAATACCAACAGTACCTTGTTCCAAATATTTCTCCGCTTTTGAACATGGGCTATCTCCTCCATGCGCCGAAGCAGTTCCTGGGTACTGTTAGCCTGCGCTCCTTTGAGTTTATCGACAATATTTCCCTCTAACGTCGAAAAATTTTTCAGCATATATTCCTGCTTTTCCTTTAAAAACAGGATTTCCTCCTGCTGCTCCTTTAGCTGCTCCAGGCTTTCAAAGATCTGGCGGTATCCAATCTCATATTGCTCTAACGACTCCTTATAATCTGCCGCTACTGCCTTCCACTCCGTAACCTGTCGCTCTGCTTCCTGCAGCTTTTCCTTTGTCGTCTGATACTCTGCTTCCTTCTTTTTCACTGCCTGCTGTTCTGCCTCCTGCTTTTCTTTCGCAGCCTGCCGTTCTGCCTGCAGTCTTTCTTTGGCTACTTTCTGCGCCTGCGCCGCCTGATGACGCTGCTCTGTCAGCCGCGATACTGCCTGCTCGGCAGGACGCAGCCTCTCTCTTGATGATTCCTTTGAAAACAAACGCATCGTTTCTTCCCCCGTATCAAAATGTCCTTCTATTGGATTACTCGCTGCCTGCTGAGGCAGGAGTCATCTCGCATCTGTTATACTTTAATTTTCTCCTGTTTTCAAGAAAAATAGCCAGGCTTCCCCACTTTTCTATCCCAATATCCTCCGGAGTGCCGATATATTCCGGCATTTCCACCAAATCCATCGTTTGGGCTTCCTCTTTATCCGACTCCGCTATGATATCCGCTTCTGCGTCTGGCGCCTCCTCTTCTGAAAACTCTATTTCTTCCGATATCCCATCATGTTCGATAATTACCTCTCTGCCCTCGTCCTCGCTTAGTTTCCCATAATAGTCCTTTACCGATTCAAAGTAGGTCGGTTCTGACTTTCGCTGCTGGTATTCCTCCTCATTGTAATCCCCTTGCTCCAAAGCTCTTACTTCATCGTTGATCATCAGCATCTTTTTATCCAGATAAGATACGATCTGAGCGCACTCCTTTAAATCCTCGCGGATATGCGCCGGGGCATTTCCTTCAAATTTATAATAGATTTTATGCTCTAAACTTGCCCAAAAATCCATCGCAATCGTCCGGATCTGAACCTCTACCTTGGTTTCTACAACATCATTTGCCAAAAAAATCGGGACAGTGATAATCATATGATAGCTCATATAACCGTTTGGCTTAGGAGACACGATATAATCCTTTACTTTCAGTACCTTTACGTCATTTTGTTTGGTAAGCAAATCTGCTATCCGGTAAATGTCTGATGCAAAGGAACAAATAATCCGAATTCCTGCCACATCATTGACATGCTTCACGATGTTTTCTACCGTCAGCTCCTGATTTTTCCGGCGAATCTTTTTTGCAATGCTCTGCAGAGATTTTACCCTTGACGTAATATGCTCAATCGGGTTATATTGATGAGCCATCTTAAACTCATTATTTAAAATCTCCAGCTTTGTATTGATTTCTTTAAGAGCAGCATCATAAAGCAAAAGCGCCCTGTTCCATTCCTCTACTTCATTATAAAACATAGGTAATTCCATACATATCCTCCACAATTTCTTTCTAACTATTTCATTCTGGTTCCTTATTTGTTATCTTAGCCTCATTCTCTAAAAGATCGGGCTGTATACCCTTATCCTGCAGCAGCTTAAATCACTTAAACGATTGGTTATATCATAGCATGAAATTGTGAACAGAACGTAAACAACTTGATTTTTCATAAAGATTTAATAATTGTTACTTATTTGTAGAATCTCCTGCCCATACTGGTTCCAATATTCCTCACAAGCTGCCATCGGAATCGTCACCGCAATACTTCCGGCAGCGTAAGGAGCAATATCATATGGATTAAACACCACGTATAAATTTCCCTCTTCTATATACCAGTTTGGTTCCTCTAGCATCTGAGGCAGTACCTCTTTATAATTTGGATAAAGTGCATCCGCCCAAACCATTCCGTCCGACAACTGCTCCGTTTCCAAAAAAGCATGGATCCTCTCTAATAAAAAATTCCGAAAAGCTTCTATATCATCTGTCATCTGCTCCCAGCTAACCAATTCTCCTGTTGTCAAATCAAAATTCCAGGTCAGCACCAGGCTATTCGGATGCGTTCCTCCGGCATATGAATATTCCACTTCATTGATACAAAGAAGACGTTCCCCTGAAAATGTCACAATATAATCCCGATCCAGGGCATAATTTAGAAAAATAGTTTCTGTCTGTTCCTGCTGCTCCTGATAGGCTAGCTGCGCCAACTCCCGGTACTCTGCAATCTGCACCTCATCCTCTGCCTTTTGAGCTTCAAACACCTGGTTGATCTTCTCTGCCGCCGCCGGATTCTCCGGCATAGAAACAAACGGATAATACAGACCGCTGATAAAAAGCTGCGTACCATCCTCTGCCTCATAACTGACCGGATCGCCTATCCGTTCAATCACCAGTCTCTCCTCCTCGGAATCTCCTGTTCCGTCAATCCCCTCCGGAATGGTATCCTCTACCGGGTCTTTATCTCCTATTGGCTTTTCCAGATCCTCCCCCGGCAGTTTATCTGAATCGTCAGGATCGTTTGTTTCGTCTGTCTCGTCCAGATTCTCTATCCCCACAGAATCTATTGTCTCCTGCGGCTCTCCCTGATCACGACTTTTCCCGCACCCGCCACCGGTCAATACCGCCGCCGCTATCAACATCATCAGTCCTTGTCGAAGCGTCTGTCCTCTTCTCCTGTCCATCGCTGTCACTCTCCTTATTTTTTACTGCTTGTCTTTTCTTATGATTTTATTTCTACTTTCTTCTCTCTTCTTCTCTTTGTCTTAATTTCTTTTACCTTGATTCTTTTTATCCTTTATTTTCTTGTTTTTATCTTTTTCTTCTGCTCTCATACTATTATTAGCATACCACAATTTACGAATTTTGTCTTTACTTTTTTCTAACTTTTATAACCTACCTAAAAGCATTTCTAGCCTT
>CAJUFW010000027.1 GCA_910585655.1 uncultured Lachnospiraceae bacterium | reverse complement strand
ACCATTCCGGAAGAACTGCAGTCCGCTCGGTGATATCCTCCCGCTTCTTGCCATGCAGTCCTGCCGCCATTCCGGCAATTTTATCTGTTTCGGCTGGGGTAAAATACGTAAACGCCATCCGCAGCTCCGGCAGCAGTTCCATAAATTCCCCTTCTTCTACCTGACCGAAAAACTGATCCAACATCCCTAAAATCTGCCCGCCTATAAAGATCAAATCCTTGGCAGTATAAAACAGCCCCCGGAAAAACAGAGCGGTCTGTAAAAGCTGCTCCCTCGTTCCGGTCAGATATCCCCGGCATGCCATCTCCACCGCTGCCGAATCCTCTCTGCCGCTGCCATATAAAATTCCATGGATACAGCCATATAATCCGGCATGGATTTCCGGCTCTGCCAGCATCCGATCCAGAGCTGCATAATACGCCTCCTGTTCGTAGGATAGTTCCATCCGCTCCCGACCTGTCACCTGATACAAAAGCTTGAGCGCGTCCATACAGGCAGATAAGTTTTCATCTTTAATTCCGGTCATAGACGGCAGCAGCATAATCAGCTTCTGTACGCCCGTTTTTAACAACCCTGTCAGCTCCATTGCCGAATCATAGAGACTCCCCAGCTCCTCCATCATCATCAGAGCCTTGATCGCCTCTGCAATCGAATAAAAATCCGTATCCTGGAGCATCTGTTCCTGTACCCGACCGTATACCTCGTCTAGCTGTTCCGTCAGACCCATTTCAAATACCTGTGTCAGCAAGCCGGCTGCCGCGCCTGCGCCGATTTCTTTCCTAAGCTGCTCTCTTACCACACTGCATGCCGCTTCTTCTACCGTCGCTCCATGCACCGACACATCGATCAGGGCTGCCGGCACCTGGGTACTCCACCTATATTTCCAAATCTCCCGGATCAGATTCCGATCTTTACGAAGCTGAAGGTTCGGTCCTTTGACCCGTCTGGCAAATCCCGTCCCCAAAAAGACCATCCGATGTAAAAACATACTGATATTCCGATGCTTCTTCCCGGAAAAAATCGACAATGTTAGTTCGGACTCCAACGTGACATTTGTTTTCAGACCAAGGCTTTTGCACTGCTTCTCAAAGTCATGTAAAATCGGCGGTACATCTGCCATATTACAGAGCCTTCCGGTCGCGTTGCCGATCATCAGCCTTTGCAGAATCCGAATCGGCGTATCGGAAGCCAGATTATATTCTCCCTTGACATACGAAGAAAGTACCGCATCCTTTAACTCATAAGCTCCCGGCTGTGGTTTGTTCCGGAGTTCGGAAAGCCCCTGCGCCATCTGCCAGGCACAGATTTCGTCATACGTCGAAAGATATCCTTCCTTCCGGCGAAGCTCCTTCCCGGAAGCCACGATCAAATCCAGCACCGCTTTCCGGTAAGCCTGCGGCGCCTCCTGGCTCTCCTGACCGGCTTCCTTCTCAAACATATTGTCCCAAATCCGCTGGTAAAACCCCGCGTAAGGCATCCCGCTGGAATACCCATTGAGGGCGTCCGCCGCCTCCATAGAATACGGCATCAAGTATACACTCTGATTTTTGTCCTTTTTCTCCGAAAGCTTTTTGACTGCCTTCTTTGTCTCTGCCCAGCCTTCTTCCGAAAGCCGTTCTAAAATCCCCGGCGTATGAAAGCCGCCGGTTATTACCAGAATTTTATATAGCCCTGGCTCTGCTTCCACTTTTTCAGACTCATTCTCCTGCCTGGCTTCGGTTCGTTCTGACTCGCTTTCTGCTGCTTTTTTCCTGGATTTTCCTTTTTTACTGCCTTTTCCTGCCCCGTTTTTCTCTACCCACTGAACGATTCTGGCAGCCATATGCGCCTCCCGTTCCAGACAGCCCTCTTCCAGCAGAGATTCTACCGGGGTATTTTCCCTTGCCAGACGGCAATAGGTCAGCAAATGAGAAAACCATGTCTCGCTTTCTTCCGTCAGACCGTTTACTTCAAAATATTTTTCCCAGAACTCATCAAAATTTCGTAACCCTGTTTTCTCACAAAGGCATTCCAAATATACGTTGCGGGACAGCAGATAATCGTCGTTGTAATTGTTTTTTTCCTCTTCCTTTAACAATCCCTTTCCTTCTTTGGAAGCCGCCAGGATATCGGCATAAGGCAGGTCAATAAAAGCAGAAGCAAGCCCTCTTTGATTGGCTTCCCGCAGCGCCAAAAGTTCCGGCGAGTAGTCTAGGAACGGATAATAACATTTGTAAAACTCACGGTCTGCCCTTCGTTTCTGATCGTCTGGCACAGACTCCGCTTCTTCTAATCCTGCCAGTCTGCCGGTCTTGTCATGATAGGAATAATAAATGGCAAAGGGCGCCCTTGTCTCTTCATGCACCATGACCGGAATCAGATCATTGGCATTGTATGGTCCCTCAATCAACACCGCCGACGGCTTCCAGCTCTCGATCACTTTTTGGATCTGAAAAGAACATGCCGGACTGTGGTGGCGGACAGGGAGCAGCATTATTTCAGCCATTTCCTCGCTTCGTAATATTGTTTCCATAATCCACCCTCTTTGTTGCTTTTATCCTTGATGACCGTGCTAAAATAGCCTTTTACCTTTTCCAGATCATCTTTATTTTCCTTGGAAATCGCGCCTACCAACGTCTGTACCAGGCAGTTTACGTCCATTGCTCCGTCTCCGTAATAATACCCGGTCAGCATCGTCTGATAAAAAACAGAAACCGCCTCTGCCGTACTCATCACCGCAGCAGGCTTATCAATCCGATGTCCATAGGAGGAGATCCCCTCCCGAAGCTCGTGATAAGTCGAAGCGAGCAATTCCGCTACGTCCTCGTCTATCTCCATATTGATATTGCTTTCTTTTGCCAGCTTGCCGACTTCGTTTAAAATGATCTGTTTTTCCATCGAAACCTCACGAACCGGCATAACCGTCTCAAAATTAAAACGTCTCTTTAACGCGCTACTCATTTCGTTGACGCCTTTATCTCTTGTATTGGCGGTGCCGATCACGTTAAAGCCAGGACGGGCAAACAAAAAGCCCTCATCTCCTAATTCCGGCACGTTTAACACCTTATCACTCAATACACTGATCAAACTGTCCTGGATCTCCGCCGGAGTTCTGGTAATTTCCTCAAATCTTGTTAAAATCCCCTTTTCCATCCCGACGTACAGCGGAGACGGAACCAACGCCTCCCGACTCGGTCCCTTTGCCAATAACAACGCATAATTCCAGGAATACTTGATCATATCCTCCGTCGTACCTGCCGTCCCCTGGATCGTGTTGGTGCTGACTCCGCTGATTGCCGCAGTCAAAAGCTCCGAGAGCATGGTCTTGGCAGTCCCAGGCTCTCCGACCAACATCAGCCCGCGGTTTCCTGCCAGCGTCACAATACAGCGTTCAATCAAGGCGTCGTTGCCGAAATATTTTTTTCCAATGTGATACTCCTTGCCCTCATAAACAATCGGTGTTTTACTACCCAGGATAAACGTCCTCACTGCCTTAGGAGACATTTTCCAGTTTTCCGGCACACGGCCTGTATCGGTGGCACGCAGCGCCAAAAGCTCTTCCTGATAGCGCACCTCTACTGGTGGTTTAATGCTTTCCTGCATGATTATGTATCCCTTCCTTTCTCTTTTCTTTTCCCCATTTCGTCTGTACTGCCGCCGGGAAAACAAAAAGTTACTTCCCTGGCTGACTCTGACAGACGGTTCTCCGGCAAAACCGGATCGACTTCCCCTCTCTTCCCGCTTTGCCTCTGCGCCTAGTATAGCATACTTTTTTCAATGCCTCAAGTAAAATCAGAAAAGACGTTCTGTTAGAGGAAAAACAAACTTGCAAAATCTTATAGAAACGTTATAATAAAAGTATCCGAACGCCATTTTACAAAAATTTATTTTAGGAGGTGTGCTGCATTGGCATTCCAATATCATCTTAGTCTCCCGGAAATCATGGATTTCTTTTCTTCGGAACACCATCCTTTTCAGGAGGAATACTTAGAACAGGCAGAAAAACAGATCGGCGCCACTCTCCCTGCCGTTTATCGGAACTTTCTGCTTACTTATGGAGACGATCCAATCAACGATCTGCTGCACCATATCAATGTTCCGGAAGATCTCTGTACCACTTACCAATGTATCGAAGAAGAACTAGAGGAATGGGAATCCGAATTCCAGGAGGCAGTCGAAAACGGTACCGAACAGGAATATGCCGACAACGGGTACTTTGACTTATGGAGACTCCCTCAAGAGCAATGGAATACGATCACGAAAAACTATGCCCTAATCTGGTTTGAGAATCAGGGTGTGTGGAACGCCGGCTTCCTGCTTTCGGATCTGCTCGCCGGAAAGCCTGACGCGCCTGTCTATATGAGTACGGAGGATGATTTTATCACCTTTGAAAAATGCGCGGAAAACACCAGAGAGTTTCTGCTGCATATGTATTTTGAAGCTACTTATGAATATGAAGATGCCTCAGAGCATTATTCCGATCCGAAGGAAATCCGGCAGATCTTGGATACTGCAGGAATTGACTTTGAACAGTTAGCCTCTGACGAAAGCATCGGCACCTGCTTAAATCCGGAGAGCAACGAGCTATATCTCTATCTTCATAAAAGAAACTATCCGCAATTAGTCGTCATCAACGGCAATGAACTTGAGTAAAAACCATCCACCAAACATCGAAAGGAGTATCTTACAAATGGGAATTTCTATCACCAAAGAGGAGCTTGCCTCCTTAAAATGCGACTTTCTTTCCTCCCGTGCGAACCAGATCGCGATGAACGCTGTTACTACAAATGGCATGAAGGAGGCGGCTACCCGTTGGGACGCCAAACAAAGCACCATCCATGAATATTCCATCCGTACCAAACACAAAGGTATCACCAATCAAAAATCCAGCGGACGCTGCTGGATGTTCGCTGCGCTCAACTGCCTGCGTTATCAGGTGATCCAAAAGCTGAATCTAAAGGATTTTGAGTTAAGCCAGAACTATACTTGCTTTTATGATAAGCTGGAAAAATCCAATTACTTTTTAGAAAGTATTTTAGAAACACTAGACGAGCCGACGGAAGGACGACTGATTTCCCATCTTTTAGCAGCGCCGATTCAAGACGGCGGACAGTGGGACATGATCAGTTCCTTAATCCAAAAATATGGCGTGGTTCCTATCAGCGCTATGCCGGAAAGCGCCTGCTCTTCTAGCACCCGTGACATGACCTCGGTCATTACCACCAAACTGCGTGAATTTGCCTGCACTCTGCGCAAAGGAGCTGCCGCCGGAAAAAGCATAGAGGAACTACGGGCGGAAAAGACTTCTATGATGTCTGTTATCTACCGGATGCTTTGTATCTGTCTGGGAACTCCGCCGGATACGTTTGATTTTGCAGTACGGGATAAGGACGATAACTTTATCCATGAAGAACATATCACGCCGCAGGAATTTCTTACCAAATACATCGGCTTGGATTTAAGCGAATACATCAGTATTATCAACGCGCCAACCGCAGACAAACCGTATATGCGCAGCTACACGGTAAAATTCCTTGGAAACGTCATAGACGGAACTCCGGTTCGCTATGTCAACCTGCCGATAGAGGAATTGAAAAAAGCGGCTATCGCCCAGATGAAGGATGGAGAGCCAGTCTGGTTTGGCTGTGATGTCGGACAGTCCAGCAACCGTATCAGCGGCAGTATGGATCTGGATGTCTACGATCTGGCTGCCCTCTTTGACACCACCTTCCCGATGACCAAGGCAGAACAGCTTGACTATGGCAACAGTCTGATGACGCACGCCATGGTATTCCAGGGGGTTGATCTGGATGCGGACGGTCAGCCGGTTCGCTGGTGCGTGGAAAACAGTTGGGGCGAGGATGCCGGAAAGAAAGGAATGTATCTTATGACGGACGCCTGGTTTGACGCTTATATGTATCAGGTTGTCGTCAACAAAAAATACCTGACGCCTGATATTCTGGCTGCCTATGAATCCGAACCAATCCCGCTAGAGCCATGGGATCCGATGGGCTCTCTGGCATAAATTAAACATTCTATCCAGAGAACTTTCCTATGATAAAGGGACTTCCTGCAGATAATCCTATCTGGCAGGAAGTCCCTTTTCTTGTCTTTATTTTTCCAATACTTGCTCCAATGTCTCAAACAGCTTGCCGATATCAATCGGCTTGGCAATATGCCCGTTCATCCCGCAATGCAGCGCCTCTTGTTTGTCTTCTTCAAAGGCATTTGCCGTCATAGCGATGATCGGAATCGAAGCCAGCTTACGGTTTGGCAGCTTACGAATCACCTTGGTTGCTTCATAGCCGTCTAACACCGGCATCTGTACATCCATCAGGACAAGCTGATAATATCCAGGCTCCGATTTTTCCAACATCTCTACGGCAATCTGCCCGTTGGCTGCAACCTCGGTCGTAAATCCGGCGTCGCCTAAAATCGCTACGGCAATCTCCTGGTTTAGTTCCAAATCCTCCGCTAAAAGGATACGTCCGGAATGAAGCACTTTTGGTTCCTTGGTAACTGCTTCCTCCGTCTCTTCCGGTCTGATAATCGACTGTAAGCAGCTTCGCAGCTCGGATAAGAACAACGGTTTGCTACAAAAAGCAGTTACTCCTGCTTCTCTCGCTTCCTCCTCGATATCCGACCAGTCATAGGCAGTCAATATGACAATCGGCACTGCTTCGCCTGTCTCCTTACGGATTCTTCTTGCCACCTCTACCCCATTGACGTCCGGCAGCAGCCAGTCAATGATATATACTCCATAATCGTCCTCTCTGGTAATCGCCTGATGCGTACGCAGCACTGCTTCCTTACCGGAAAGCGTCCACTCCGCCCGCAGTCCAAGCTGTCCCAACATATAGGATACACTGTCACATGTATTGTAATCATCGTCCACCACCAGCGCCCGGCATCCCTTTAATTCAACAATTTCCTGATGCTCTCTTGCTTCCGCGCACAGACGGAACGGAAACGTAACCGTAATCTCCGTACCGACGTTTAACTGACTGTGTACCTCGATAAAACCGTTCATCATATCAACGATATTTTTTGTAATCGCCATCCCCAGTCCGGTTCCCTCAATTCCGCTTAACGTAGCATTCTGCTCCCGTTCAAACGGCTCAAAAATATGCGCTACAAATTCTTCGCTCATTCCGATACCGGTATCTTTAATCAAAAACTCATAGTTTGCATATCCTTCCGGCGCGCCGCCCTTTTCCGTAATACGGATGCTGACAATCCCGCCTGCCCCCGTATATTTTACCGCATTGCTCAATAAGTTTAGCAATACCTGATTTAGACGCAGCTTATCGCAATAAATGTCCTCGTCCAAAATATCTACCGTATCGATCTGCAGCTCCAACTGCTTGGCATGAATATCCGCCTGCAAAATATTGTGCAGCCCATGTAAAATGTCCGGCAAGCTGCATGGTTTCTCCTCTAAATGGATCTTACCGCTCTCAATATGGCTCATATCCAACACATCGTTGATTAAGCTAAGCAAATGGTTCCCGGACGTCATGATCTTTTTTAAATATTCCTCTACCTGCTCCCGGTTATTGATATGGGAAATCGCCAGGTTTGTAAAGCCGACAATCGCGTTCATCGGGGTTCGGATATCATGTGACATATTGGACAAGAAGGTACTCTTTGCCCTGTTGGCTCGATTTGCCTGCTGCAACGCATTTTCCAAAAGGCTTCTTTGTTCCATTTCCTTGCGGGTTTCCTCATCTACACTACGCAGCCCTAACACAATACTGTAGCTTTTGCCCCATACGCCGGCTCGTACTACTTTCATCTGGAAATAGATCAGCTCGCCGTTTTGAACCATTCGGTAAGTCACATAAAACTGCTGCTTTTCTCCCAGTTCTTTACGCAGTACTTCCAAGGAGGAAGCCTCCCGCATCAGCTCTTTATCCTCCTCATAAACATAGCTGCCTATGTAACGCCTCATGCTTTCTTCTAAAGAGATTTCTCCCTCAAACAGCGGAAGAAAGCCGATGCCATTGTCATCCCCCTCCCGGAGCTGACTGCCCATCCCGGTCTCCGGATCAAAGCAGCAAATCAGGTTATAATCCAGCGTCAAAGCCTGAATCAGCTCCATCTGACGCCTTTCGTTTCTCTTTTCCTGACGCTTCTGTTCGGTACAGTCTAACAAAAAGCGCTGATAAATCAGCTCGCCGTTTTCCCGCAAGAGCTTGATGTTTCCCATCACATGCAGGATATCCCCGTTCCTGTGCCGAACGCGGTATTCTATGCTAACGCTGTCGCCCTCTTCCTCTAACGTCTGGATACAGCGTCTCAGCTTCGGCTTATCCTCCTCCAGCACAGAAGCAGCGATCAGGGAAAAGCCGTCCTCCATCAGCTCCTCTTTCGATTCATAGCCTAAAATCTTTAACGCTGCCCGATTGATACTAAGAACACGGGAACCGTCTAAGCTATGTCGCATCACACCGCAGTCAATCGTAGTAAAAATCGTCTCCAAGGTCTGATTTTTGTTGACAATCTCCTGTTCATAGGCTCGTTCCTGGGTAACGTCAATCGCGACACCGACCGTCCCCATCACGCTTCCGTCCAGATTGTAAAGCGGAGATTTATAAGTGGTCAGCGTCCGCAGCCCCTCTCCTGCCTTGATGATTTCCTCCGATACAAAGGTCTGCTGCTTCTCCATTACCTCCCGCTCGGATTCGATACAAGCCGGATCGTCCTCCTCTACATCCCAGATATAGGCATGCCCACGCCCCTCTACCTGCTGTTTGGTCTTATTGACGGTCTGGCAAAAGCTGTTGTTTACCTTTTTATGAATTCCGTTTTTATCTTTATACCAGATCAGGTTTGGGATATTGTCTATGGTCGCCTCCAGGTACTGGCTTGTCTGCCAAGCCTCCTTTTCCGCCTGATTTGCCTGCTGCCATCTGAAAAAGCGAAACCGTACCTCCTCCTCTGTCATAGGTAAGATCCAGATATCGGCTACCTCTGCCAAAAACTCCTGTAAAAGCCCGATCTGATTTTTTTCCATTAGTAAAATAAGTCTGACGCTTTGTCTTGTCTGCCTTTTATCCCTGGCATCTATCAGCGCCTGCATCGTTTCTCTGACATCCCTATTCTGTAAATGAGCCAGAATCACATCAGCCTCTGCTGCCAATGCTTCCTCTGGCCTGTCGCTCTCCAAAAATTCGTGTCTGAAATGTTCCAATGATGGCATCCCTTTTATTGTCTCAAATATCTCACACGGCTCTCCCAGCAAATAAAAACGAATGCTACAATGGTACATACCTATCCCTCCCTGCTTTTGCCGTTCTTTTCCATTTTTTTATAACTATACCGTTATCAAAGCCCATATAAATAAGCATAGCATAGTTTTATATGATTTGCAACGGAAAGAATTTTAGAATCAATATTGATTATGTTGTCAAAACAGAGTATTATATAGAAGATGTGAAAAAATAATGTCTTTTTTCGTTGACAAGATTGGAGATTGTATATGAGTTCTTCCAGACGACAGAGCAACTTCTTGGTGCAGGGAACGATCCTTGCGTTTACCTCCATACTCGTTCGTATCATTGGTTTGGTTTATCGGATTCCTATGACCAACATTTTAGGAGATGAGGGAATCGGTTATTATGATTATGCGTTTGAAGTCTACAACATGGCGTTTATTCTTTCTTCTTACGGGATGCCGATGGCTGTATCCAAGCTGGTAGCCGATAGAAGCGCCCGCAGAGAATATAAAAATTCCTTTAAGGCTTTTAGCTGCGCTCTTATGATGGCAGGCTTTTTAGGCGGCGTACTTTCACTGGCAGTTTATTTTGGGGCAGGGACGATTTCCAAGCTTCTCTTTGCCAATTCCAGTGTACAGATTCCGCTCCGGGTACTGGCGCCTACTATTTTTATCTGTGCAATCCTCGGCGTTCTGCGGGGCTTTTTTCAAGGGAAAAATACTATGGTGCCGACGGCGGTTTCCCAGCTTATCGAACAGCTTGTCAACGGAATCGTCAGTGTAGCCGCTGCCTATTACCTGGTACGATCCCATAGCGCTTCTGAAGAAATTGCTGCCTACGGCGCTGCCGGAGGCGTCCTTGGTACGGGGATAGGGGCATTTTTCGGGCTGCTTTTCATTTTGTTTATCTTTGTCGTCAACCTCCCTGTCGTCAGACGCCAGCTCCGTCGCGACCGTACCACCCGTCCGGAATCTTACCGGGATTTGTTCCTGATTTTATTGTATACTGTTGTTCCTGTCACGTTAAGTCAAATCCTTATCCGCAGCAACGGCTTGATTGCCGCCAGTATGTTCAGCCATATCCTTTCCGGCAAAGGCTTTACCAAAGAAGCCTATACCAGTCTCTATGGTGTCTACAGCAGCAAATACCTGGTACTGTGCAACATCGTAATCGGCGTCACCTCTGCCGTCACTACCGCAATGGTGCCGGCTATCGTTTCCGCCCATGCAGTAGGCGCCGCTACCGAGGTACGCCAAAAAATTTCTGCCGCCCTGAAATTTAACCTGATCATTGCCTTTCCGTCTATGGTCGGTTTAGGGCTGCTCGGAGGTCCAATCCTCCAGCTTTTGTTCCATGACAGCTCTGACCTGGCTGCCGGAATCATGCTCTCCGGTTCCTGCGCAGTAGTGTTATATACTATCTCTATTTTATTTAATACAATTATCCAAAGCATCCACAAAATGATGCTTCCGGTTCTGCACAGCGGTATCGCTATCCTGATTGACGTCGTTGTCCTTTATCTGCTGTTACAGTTTACCAATCTTGGTCCATACGCTCTGGTAATCGGAAACCTGGTGCTGCCGATTGTGGTGATTTTTTTAAACTGGATTGTTTTAAAACGAGATCTCACCCTTCGCCTCGACTGGCTCAAATCCGTCGTCGTTCCGGCGCTCTCTTCCCTGATTATGGGAGTGATCATCATGCTTGTCTACCAGGGACTGCTAAAGCTCTCCGGCAGCAATACGCTTTCCGTACTGGTTTCGATTCTGTCCGGTATGCTTTTGTTCTTCCTCTGCCTGATTCTGTTAAAAGGCATCACGGAAGACGAGCTTTACAACGTACCGAACGGCACATTCCTGATACGGATTTTTAAAAAAATCAGGCTGATGCGCTAACTGTGGGATGCACACTCGCACCAGACTCTTCTTTTATAACAAGCGCCGGATTGGAATAATCAGCAAACGCAGCACTGCATAAAAAATCTTCTTAAAAAGGGAAAACTCACGCGGCTGATAATGGATACCGAACTGATATTCCTCTCCTGCGGCGATGCTTTTACACCAGCCTTTGTCCTCTTCTGCCTGCCTCCGGTACTGCCTGTTTAATTCCTCACAGTCTATGACCAACATCAGCTCGGTGTTCAGATAGGTACTCCTCATATCCAGGTTGTAGGAGCCGACGATGCTGATTCGATCGTCGATTAAAATGGTTTTTGTATGGTTGGAATGTGCGCCCAAAAATTCATGTACCCGCACACCGGTCTTTAAAATCCGTTTCTTTTGGTTGAGATAATCGGTACAGCCCCATGGATTCGCGCCGCTAGCTACATCGTTGGTAATGATGTCCACCTGTGCTGCCGTAGCACAGAGCCTATCCAATTCCTCATACATTTCCTTTCCGCAGATAATATACGGCGTATAAATCGTAATTCGCTGCCCTTGTTCCATCAGACGACAAAGAGAATACCACAACCACGGTTCTTTATTTTCTGCTTCGATTGGATTGGTTAAAAGCATCATCCCCTCTGTTTCCATTGTCAGCGCCTGCCAGTCCGTTTCCTGAAATGCTTCCGGATACCGGATATGTAGTTCCTGGTAACGCTCTGCCAGCATCCTACGCGCCTCCTGCTGCTTCTCCGGCTTTCCCGTCTCTGTATAGTCTTTACTGTCTTTCAGCGCCCAAACGCGTTCAAAATAGTCCCTAAGCTCTAAAAGCGAGGAACGCGGCATGTTCTCATAAGACGACTCCTGTTCTTTCCCTTCATACACCAGCAGCTCCCGGTCAATGTTTTGGGCAGTGGAATACTCTCCTAAAAATAAGTTCGTCGTATTCCGCCCGCCCAGCAGATACATCCGATCGTCTATGATCAAATATTTGTCATGAAGTCTGGCTTGCAGCTTCCAGGGCTTCCATAGCAAAAAAGGATTATAAATTTTCAGTTCGATGTTTTCCTGGGAGGCAAACGTCTGGAACCAAATATTTCCGCGGGTATCCAAAAAACCGCTCATACCGTCTACCAGCACCCGCACACGAACCCCGCGCGCCGCAGCCTGCGACAAAGCTGCCATGATATCCAATCCTCCCTCGTCTGCATTAAAATCAAAGGTAGAAAGTAAGATTTCCTCCTCTGCCTCCTCTATCATCCGCAGCCGGTACAAGAGCGCCTCCTGATTTGTTTCCACCGAATATACCCGTTCTACAGCGCCCGTCGCCGTCTCTAAAGACTCCTGCCATCGTTCTTTCGCTACCTTTTTATGCGGCAAATACGGGACGACTGCTGCCAATAAATAGCATATCAGCAGCACTCCTCCCGTAAGAGCGATTTTTCTTCCCCAATGTCTTTTTCTGCCACTCTTCATGTTGTTTGCAACCATCTCTTTTCTCCGGATTTCCCCTTTGCTCTTAATAATGATATTTTTTCCGTTTTGCTATCAAAAATAATACGGTTACTACAAAAGAAAGCAACTCGGCTACTACAATCGAAAGCCAGATCCCGTCAATTTTCCAAAACAACGGAAGGATTACTACCGTTGCCACCTGAAAGACCAACGTACGCAAAAAAGAAATCAGGGCGGAGATCAAACCATTGTTAAGCGCCGTAAAAAACGAAGAACCAAAAATCGAAACTCCGGCGAACAAAAAGCAGAAGGAATAAATGACAAAGCCCCGTAACGTCAATTCCAACAGGCCTTTATCATAGCCGACAAAAATCTTTGACAACGGATAGGCAAGAACCTCCGACAACACCACCATACCAAGCGAAAAACTGCCGATGATCACCAGGCTTCTTTTTAAGAGACTTTTTAGTTCCGTATGATTTTCCGCCCCATAATGAAACCCAATTACCGGAGCCGTACCAATCGAATACCCTAAAAAAGCCGCTATAAAAATCATGCTTACATACATCAGAACACCATAAGCCGCTACTCCGTCCTCTCCGGCATATTTGATAAGCTGGGCGTTATAGAGCATACCAACCAAAGACATCGAAACATTGCTCATCAGCTCCGAAGAACCGTTCGTACAAGTACGAATCACCGCTTTCCCATCAAATGTTGTCTTTGTCAGCCGTAAAGAGCTACTGTTCGGACGCAAAAAATAAATCAATGGAATAAATCCACCTACTACCTGACTTATGGCGGTAGCCGCTGCTGCTCCAGCCAGTCCCCAACGAAATACTCCTACAAACAGTCCGTCCAAGACCATATTTGTCACACCTGCCGCTACGGTAACAGCAAGACCAAGCTGCGGCTTTTCCGCCGTAATAAAAAAGCTCTGAAACTCCATCTGCAGCATAAACGCCGGAAGTGCAATTAAAATAATCCGTCCGTAAGAGACACAGTTTTCCAACATCTCTCCTTCTGCTCCCAGCAGGGAAGCCACCGGACGGAGAAACAGCAAGCCCAGTACCGTAATCACTATCCCGCAAAACAGTGATAGATACACCAGCAACGAAAACAACCGTTTCGCCTTTTCCTGCCTTCCCTCACCCATCGTCTTAGAAATCAGAGCGCTTCCTCCGGTTCCAAACATAAAGCCAATCGCTCCTAAAATCATCAGAAACGGCATAATAAAATTCACCGCGGCAAACGGCGTTTTCCCGACAAAATTTGATACAAAATAACCGTCTACTACCCCATAAATGGAAGTAAAAATCATCATTACAATCGACGGTAAAGTAAAACGAAATAGTTTTTTATACGTAAAATGATCGGATAATTGAATGTTCATCTTGATTTCCTCCTATCTGTCTCCAGGCTGTCAAAGGCTCGCTGCAGAGCGGCTTCGTAGTATTCGGTCGCCTCCACAAAGGCAGTCGAATACTGCCCTATCGTCTCTGCCACGGCAATTTCCTCCGCCTGATAAATGCCCCCTAACTTCCTGCGGCATAATTCCTTTCCCTTTTCAGTCAGAGAAATCTGCATCTCCCGACGCTTCCCCGGAATGGTGGAAAGCGTCAGCAGTCCCTCTCGTTCCCATTGTTTGACTATCGTATTTAAAGTAGTCTTAGGAATCCTCCATTCCTCAGCAATCCATTTCTGCGAATGAGGCTCTCCATCATCCAAAGCATACATCAGACAAAGCTCAGATTCCTTCATTCCGGTTTTCTGTTCATTGATAGCATAAATTTTATCAATATTAAAGGAAGCAATCGCCAACCGCTTGGCATACTCCCGGATAGCCTCTTTGTCTTTTTCCATATCACTGCCCTCCTGGGTTTTATTTAAAAATCCGACGTCGTACTTTGTATTGTAGTACGACGTCGGATTTTTGTCAAGAGCAAATTTATTGAAGGAATCGTTTTTTTCTGGGTCTAAAAACAAACCACCTCTGTCCTGCATAATTTAGACATACAAATAATCCCATTCCTATCATCATCGAAACATTTTCTTGTAGCTTCCGTTCTGTGAAAACAAAACAGATGACAGATTTGGCAAGCCCATACGCAATGAAATAACAAATGATGATATGGCATATAAATTTTACTGCTTCCCAAATACTTTTCTCTCTGCTTTGAAAGGTAAATCTCTTATTTAATAGATAACTTAGAATACTTCCTAGTACATAATTAGCGGCTGTTGAAATCCAATAGCTAAAACCAAATACATTATAACTTATAAACATTACACTGCTACCAACCAATGTATTGATAACACCAACCAACAAAAATTTCCATATATGCTTCTCTTTGCTCCATTTAACCATTTTTTTCTATCCCACATTTTTCTGCAACAATACTTCTTGGTCTTCCTTTTACCTCTTCATAAATTTTTGCCAGATAATATCCCATTACTCCAAGGCTGAACATGATAATGCTAGAAGAAAACAACTGCAAAATAATCACTGTGGTAAACCCTTCTGTTGCTATTCCTGTTACTTTCTGCCAAAAAGCCAGGATACCTAACCCTATTGACACGAAAAACATTATCATCCCAAGAAATGTTACAATTTGCATCGGAGCTGCCGTAAAAGAAGTAATATTTTTAAGAGCATATTTTACCAAAGAAAAAAACGACCATTTTGATTCTCCTAGTTCTCGTTCTTGCACACGAAAAGCAATTTTTGTTGTTTTAAAACCAATCCAGGAAGATAACGCCCGAAAAAAGACTTCCTCTTCCTTTATCTCTAGCAAACTCTGTACTGCTTTTTTATCCAATAGCTTAAAGTCAGACGCCTTAGACATATCTATGTTTGTAGCAATACTGATCACTTTATAAAACCCTGCGGCGCAAATACGATGAAGTTTTGATTCTTTTCCTCTCTCTTCTTTTACTCCCTCTACTACTTCATATCCCTGTTTCCATAAGGCATACATTTCTAATATGGTTTCGGGAGGATGCTGTAAATCACAATCCATTACAACACAACAATCTCCCGATATTTGTTCTAGTCCGGCAAAGATAGCAGCCTCTTTTCCAAAGTTTCTGGAAAAACGTATCCCTTTAATCTGTTGATTGTTTTGTGCTTCTTTTTTGATTTCTGTCCATGTACCATCCCTGGAACCATCGTCAACCACGATTATTTCATATACAATTTCTGCTTTATCTAACAATTCTGCAATTCTATTACATGCTTTATTGATCATTTTTTCCTCATTGTAGGCAGGAAGAAGAACCGATAACTTATCTTTCATCTCATTCTTCCTCCTCGTTCTTCTCTACATCACTAAGTTTTAAGAGAATCACTCCGTCTATCTTTTGCAAAGATTCTTTTTGAGGCCAATTTGACATATCTTCTATTAAAGGGTTCTTCAAAATCTGTTCTTTCTTTTCTGCCGATACCGGCGCCAAATGAAAATCTAAATTATCCAGAAACATACCTATATGCACTTCATCCAAAAACAAATTATAATCTAACATCCCTCCCAAGTTAGGCATCCGTTCTACCAGTAACTGATAGGATTTCTGTTTTGTTACATCATAGGTTCCTATTACCGCCAGTTCGTCTCCTTCTTCTGAACCCATCTGGCAAATACGTCCTCTTAAATCTACCGCCTCCATATAAGAAATCATATTGCAACGCTGAAGCTGCCAATACGCGATATTTGCCTGAATCATAAAATTAAAAATCAAGACACATGCCAAACCAGCTATCACATTTTTGCAGTTAGAAGCAATCCACCGTTCCGCTAATACAAGAACAAAAATGTATAAAATAACAAGGCTTTGAAGCATCAATAAATGATATTCTACTTTTGGAGATGTAAAATACCACAAACAGATCACAAACGGTACTATTAAAATACACCCCAAATACATTACAATCATATATGGCTTCTTCATACTTTTACTTTTATAGAGGGCAACTGCCCCTATATAAAAAGAAAACAGCAAAAACAGACTATTCAAAATTCCTTGTAATGTTATTTCACACGTTATTCGATTTATGTCCAGACACCATTTCCCTAATGTAACAATTGTTTTAGGAATAGCTTCTACTATTGTTTGAATTGAAATTCCAATCTGGTTTATTCCCTGATAATTTGTCGCTTTCATCCCGGTAAAAGTCAAACAAAGCTTCCACACCAGCCAATACAACACCAATGCTGCCATATATACCATCATTTGACTACCAATCCATTTGATACATTCTTTTTTGCTTTTCGACTCCTCCAATAAGTCATATAAAAACACGCAAATAGAAAGCGTAATCGCAAAAGACAAATACGCTTGATAAATGGCACAGCTAAAGCACAAAGCCAAGATACCAATTATTTGATTTCTTTTTTTATACCTCCCCCCGCTTACAGATAAGAGTTTTACCGCGAAAGCCGCTAAAAGCATAGCGAACATATATCCATCTGCTGTAAATTCATAAAAAAAAGTTGCTGTGACTGCCGGAAACACACTTAATAAAGCACTGGATATACCAATTACAATCGGATTTTTTATTCTAAATAAATCTACTATCAATATTGCTGTTATCCCAATATATACCAAAGATAACATTCCATTTATCCAGGGAAGATCAAAATAAGAACTAATTCCACAAGCAATACTTAAAAACCATCGTCCTGAGCCTATCACATTCTGATTGCTATAGATATTATATAAGGAATCATGATTCAGCAATGTATTTGTAAATTTATACATATGTGTAACTATTCCAAATACCATAGCGGCTACAAAAGCTATTCCCCATTCTTTTTGATAATGTCTTTTTATCCAATGATAAAGTCCTAATCCCATCTATCTTGCTCCTCTGCTTTCGTGTTCCAAAGATTATCTCTCTGATTTTCTTTCCCTTGACGCCATTTTCCCAAATTCCGCAACTGTTCTTCGATATGCTTCCGCATTTCCCAAATCATAGGACTCTCCGTCAGGAACAAACGCAATCATTCCTTCCTGTTCTCGTACATAAGCTAAAGCATCTGTCAATTCCACCTCTCCCTTGACGTTTACAAGTTCTTTTTGTATGGCATACTCCAGCCTATCATATACTTTCTCGTCAATAATATAGACACCAAAAGCGGCATAATACCCCGCTTTGTCCGTTTTAGAAGACACTCTTAAAAAATCCCTTGCTCTTTCACAGCTTGGTTTCTCTACAATATCGGTCAACTTTAAAACTGTTTCTTCTTTATTTTCCCAGGTTCCGGAAAAAATTCCATATTTTGGTACTTCCTCTAATGCTATTCGATGAACAGCTACAACCGACTTTCCATATTGTTCATATGTTTTTAATACTTGTCCAATACAAGGTTCTTCCGTATAACTTTGGTATATCGTATCACCTAATAGCAACAACACGGATTCCCTTTCTGCAAATTCTCTGGATTGATATACTGCATGACCAAAACCCTTTTGTTCCTCCTGAAATACAAAACGCAATTTTTGTGCAATGCCATGAAGTCTGTCTTCATACTGTTTCATTTGTGCCGGAAGCTTTTCATAATGCGATGCCGACAACGGATGTGAAAAGAAATTCTGATAAAAAAGTTCCTCTTCTCGATTGATTATCAGACAGATTTCTTCTATTCCAATACTTTCTAATTCCTCTAGCAAAATCAAAATAGCTGGTTTTACTAGCCCGTCCCGATCTACGACTGGGCAAAATTCTTTTTTTATCCCTCTGGTTTCCGGATAAAGCCTTGTCCCAAATCCCGCTACCGGAATCACCGCCTTCCGAACAGAACGTTTCGGGGTTAAGGTCAACGTATATGCCGTCATCCCCTTTTCTTTGGATAAATACTCTATCAGATCTTTTTGTTCCTGTTCTCCCTTTGCCAAAAACTGTACGGTTCCATCCCCCTGAGAACCTACTCCCTTCGCTCCCCACGTCAATTCTTTTACTCTTTCATCCACTAAAATGCTATGTAATGCAGGCGCCAACAATTCTTCCGGACACATCGGCGCTACCTTTTTATCAAATAAATCCTGTGCTTCCTTCATCAGATTTCCCAGTTTTTCCGCTTCCCCGTACGCTAGATATTCTTTTGCGGCTTCTGTAATTTTCCAGTTATCCTCTCCTAAAGCATTCTGCAAAATCTTTTCTTTTTCACTATGCGGAAATGGATACGCCCGGTTCAAGTCTGCTAAAATCTTTACCGTGTCTTTCTCTGACATTAAATCTGCAAACACATAATAGAAGGGCTTTTTTATCCGAATTGGTTCTACCTCTAATTCATTTCCATCAAATATCATTGTCACCGGCGTTTTTCCAAAAGCACATGCTTGATCCAACCGCCCACATCTAGAAGGAGTCCTTTGCTCTCCCCAATAAGCAATATTCATCAGCCCCAATGTATTTAAATGTAATCCATATAGCTGATTAAACGCATCTGCCACCATCACGCAAATAGCCGCGGAGGAAGATAATCCGCTTTTAATTGGAAGAGTCATAGCCGTAATCTCCAGATGAACGCCTCCGACGTGATACCACTCGCATAAATAAGAAGCTACCCCTGCTACATAAGAAAAAAAGCCTCCTTTTTTTGCTGTTTCTCTTAATTTTTCTACTGACATTTCACAGTGAAAAGAGGAACCCTGATATTCCGGCAGAACACTGGATACAGAAAATTCCTCACTCATAGAAGCAATTCCATAAATTCCTTGTTCGATTCCTGTTACTATCGCTCTTCCCGGAACTATGGCAGAATTCATATTTCTATTAACGCCTGCCCAGTCGCTATGTTCCCCAAACAAACACAAACGTCCTGGAACAAACAATTCTATTGTCTTTGGCTGCATTTTATTTATCCCCTCTCTTGTTCTTTTTTCTCCAAATTTTCTACACATTCGAGTGCTTTTATAACCACTTTATCCATATCCAGATATTGATATAACCCCAAACGCCCTCCGAATATTATATTAGGCTCCTGTTTTGCTAACGCTCTATAATTCTGGTACAACATTTGATTTTTCTTATCATTTACAGGATAATATGGCTCATCTCCTTTTTCCCAACGTTTGGGATATTCCTTTGTAATAACTGTTTTTTTTGCATTTCCTTTCCCAAATTCAAAATGCTTATGTTCTACAATTCTTGTATAAGGAGTATTCTTGTCTGTATAATTCATCCCTGCCACTCCTTGAAAATTCGGTATATCCAAAATTTCCTGCTCAAACCGCAAACTTCGATACTCCAATTCTCCATAACAGTACTGAAAATAATGATCGATTGTCCCCGTATACAAAATCCATTTTGCCAGCCTGGTATAATATTCCTTATTTGATAAAAAATCTGTCTCCACTTCTACAGAAATTCCCTCTAACATTTTTTCAATCAGTTTGGTATATCCGCCTATCGGAATTCCCTGATAGGGATGGTTAAAATAATTATTATCAAAGGTATAGCGGACTGGAAGTCTCTGAATAATAGAGGACGGAAGTTCTTTACACGATCTTCCCCATTGTTTTTCGGTATATCCTTTTATAAACTTCTCATAAATTTCTACTCCTACGAAAGAAATTGCCTGTTCCTCCAAATTTTTAGGCTCTGTAATCCGTATCCGTTCCCTTTCTGCCTGGATTTTTTCCTGTGCCTCTTCCGGTGTTGTAATCCCCCACAATTTTACAAATGTGTTCATATTAAAAGGAAGATTATAAAGTTCCCCTTTATAGTTTGCGATTGGGGAATAGATAAAATGATTAAATTCAGAAAAGCGATTGATATATTGCCATACACGCTTGCTGTCTGTATGAAAAATATGAGGTCCATACTGATGCACTTGAATTCCCTCTATTTCTTTTGAATAAATATTCCCGGCAATATGTCCTCTTTTTTCTATCACCAAGCAACGCTTTCCTCTATCTGTCATTTCTCTAGCAAAAACAGCTCCAAATAGCCCGGCTCCTACGATCAAATAATCATACATGTTTTTCCTTTGCCTCCAATTTTTTTCGCATCCATTCATACACTACAATAGCACGTTTTCGTATACCCCCCCCCCAGAGGAAATTTTCTACATATCTTACGGAGTCTTTCAAGTTTATACCTTTTTACAATTCCTTCAAACTTTTCTTCTATTCTTTTTTGAAAAATCGGAGACATAAAGTCTCTTAGCAGTTGTTCATAATAAGGAGTCTCTCTCGCTACGCTCCACCATAGTTCTGTAAACAAAGTACGATCAGAACTATTCCATGGTTTTCCACCAGCATAATGGATGATATAAGGCAACTCTTTTCTAATAGTTAAAATTTCTTTTTGTATATCCGGACGAAATCCCTTTATATTCCAAACCGGAAAATAATTCCATCGTCTATCTATCCACTGTACTTTTCCTGCAAACACTTTATTTAAAATATCCTGATCAATATATTGATAGGACGATTCTGCCATTTTCAATAATCCTTTCACCGAAACGATGCGTCGGATATTCGGAATATGGTATACCAGCACTCCGGAGTTAAAATAAAATGGTATCTTTTCAATATCCAGTTCCAATTTCTCTTTCAGATATTGCATCATTTCCGGATTATCTTTACAAGTTGCAAGATACATATCCTCCGCTGCCGCTAAACAAACGCCCTTTTCTTGTAACGCAGATTCCAACAATTCTGCTATATTATGGCATAATAAAATATCTGCATCTAAATATATCACTTTCTCATAATTCCAAAATAACTCTGGTATCAATAAGCGATAATAAGAAGCAAATGACCAATATTTTTCTATTTTTAAATTATAAGATGCTACCCTTTCTGTTACATCTATAAATTTTATCCTAATATTTTCCTTATTCAATCCATTCATAAATATCTGTTTTGTATATTCCTCTATTTCCGTATGTAAGATAAAAATAGAATAAAAATATTCTTCTGTCGTATACTTTACCAAAGAGGTTAAACAGACATAAAGATATGGTACATAATTATTATCTGAGCTTAATACAATTGGTATTATCTTTTTTTTATCCATCCATTCTTTTCTCCTTTATTTCTATCCTCTTAGTATTGTTTGTTTTGATACCAGTTCCACGCATCTTCTATGATCTTTTCTATTTTGCTGTAGTGAGGCTCCCATCCTAATAGCTTTTTTGCCAATTCCATACTTCCTATTAGAATCGGTGGATCTCCTGCTCTTTTTTCCTGTAATATTACCGGAATTTTCTTTCCTGTCACCCGCTCTGCGGCGGCAACAACCTCCAACACCGAATTTCCATTCCCATTTCCTAAATTCAAACAGGTACTTTCTCCCCCCTGCAGTATGTACTCCATCGCTCGCAAATGTGCATCTGCCAAATCGGAAACATGGATATAATCTCGTACGCAACTTCCATCTCTTGTAGGATACTCTGTCCCAAATACCGAAACAGACTCTTGTTCTCCTGCTGCCGCTGCCAAAACTAATGGAATCAAATGCGTTTCCGGAGTATGGCTCTCTCCTATCTCCCCCTCCGGATCTGCCCCTGCCGCATTAAAATAACGCAAACACAAATATGATATTCCATATGCGTTATGATAATCTTTTAATATCCGTTCTACCATAAGTTTGGACGCTCCATACGGATTGATTGGCTTTTGTTCCATTGCCTCCGTAATCGGCATATCCTTAGGTACCCCATAGGTTGCACAACTGGAAGAAAAAATAATATTTCTCACTTTATACCGTACCATAGTATCCAATAAATGCAGCGTATTCGCCACATTATTATGATAGTATTTGGCAGGATGTTTCACAGATTCTCCTACATAGGCGTATGCAGCAAAATGAAACACGGCTTGAAACCTGTATTTCTGAAATAGCTCATTCAGCCTGTCCACATCCGATAAATCTCCGATTTCTAAAACTCCCCATTTGACCGCTTCCTGATGCCCATATACCAGATTATCCAACACTACCGTAGAATAACCCTTCTGATGCAGCAGCTTATTGATATGGCTTCCTATGTAGCCAGCCCCTCCCACAATTAAAACAGAAGAGCCCTCCTTCGATGATTTCATTTTTAACTCCTTCTTTATAAATTAGTTTGATCACTTACTTCGTATTATAATTTCCCGCAAGCTGTAACAATATGTTTGCCAAATAATTTATTGCACTTTCTCTTGTCAAATGTTCTACTGCAAAATTCTGAGCATTTTGAGCAATTTCCTCACACTCTTTTGGATGAGTTTCTGCCCAATCTAATTGCTGACACAAATCTGATAAATCTTCCTTTACCGGAATATAATGCACATAAGGTTGAATATCCTTGTACCAATATTCTTTCCATGCTCTGTCTACCAAAAATAAAGGACGTCCTGAAAAAAAGAGGAATTTTGTCCTGCCACTCCAACCTCTTCCTTGAATGTCTATCAAATATTGATATTTTGTATGATCGATTAGGGAAACATACCGAGTTCCTGTCTGCCTCCCCCCACTCTTTCTAATCCAGCTCATTCCATAGGCTTCTATTCTGCTATCCTGCTCTGACATGTCACACAGAAGCTTTCTGGTAGGATGTGTTTCTGCATTTCCAATCCAAAATAAGGTAGGATACACAGGAGGTATTTTAGAAGCCTTTACGATTTCCTGACACGTTTTGTCGTAATCATCAATTCCACACTGGTTCCAGTTTATAAAAGAAAAATCCGGTATCGCGATTACATTTGTCTGATCAGAACGCTTTGAATATGCCAAAATTTTTATATTTCTGTCCACATAATCCTGGCAGTTCACTTTTACGATCATATTTTTATGTAAGTGTTTTTTTACTTTTTCTATCGCAGCAAACAATAATTGCGTTGTCTTTTCTGCACGTTCTTCAAATGTGTCTTTTCCTGTTATTTTCCATGTCATTTTATTATGCGAAAATACTAGCTTTAAATCACTGCGATGATACATTCCATATTTTTTTAATATTCTCATCGATTAATTCTTCTTCCAATAAGTTCTTGTATTGTTTCTCCAGTATACTCTATCAAATCGTTATGACGATAATAATGTTGCATATATTTCACTACAATATAATAAAAAATATAATTTTCTTTCTGTAGTAAATATCCCTTTTTTCCTTCCATTACATAAGATAATTCAGGATAATACTTTTTTATATAATGAATCCATTTTAAATATTCTTTAAAATATTTTTTAGATGGTGGAAGCTTATAAAAGATTCTTGATTGTGAATGAGCCAAAGAAGTCCAAGTAACTTTTTGTATCTTTTTTGCCTGCTCACTTGTTCTATAATATTCCAATAGTGACGTTACAACCTGCCAATGCTCTAAATAATGTTTTTTAAATCCTTCTGTTTCCACACTTTGTCCTTCTCTTGCCAATCGGTATAGATACACTGGTTTTTCTAAAAATAAAATGGTATCCGACAAACAAATTGCTTTAATTGCGTATGTCATATCTACATAGAAACAATGCTCTAACAGCTCTATTTGCTTAATTTTTTCTTTTCGACATGTCATAGAGTGCATCCCACAAATTTTCCAGTCTGAAATACTATCTTGAATCTTCATCACAACATTTTTTTCTATATTTTTATACGTATCTTCTGTTTTATATAAGAACCCTGTTTTATCTTCAAAACGAATATAGGGAGTAAGTACTATATCTGCCTCTGTACTCTCCAAAATATCCAACAAGGACTTTAACCCATCAATATCAAACATATCATCTGCATCCAGCCATTTAAAATACGTTCCGCATGACTCTCTCAAGGCAACATTAAACGCTGACCCAAGTCCCCCATTCTGCTTTGAAATCAAATGATATGTTTCGGGATATTGATTTACATAAGATTGTGCTATTTCTGCGGTTTTATCCTTTGAACCATCATCTACTATAATCACCTCACATCTGCGAAGTACAGACTCTTCCAAAAAGCTATCTAAACAATAAGGAAGATAAGATTCCATATTATAAGCAGCTACAGAAACAGATAATATTTTTTCCATCATATTTAAAACTCCTTTATCTTTTTTAATGGTTATCTTCTTGAGAATAAAAAGTTATAGAATTTCTTTCCTTTTATCGAACTCCAATGAGAAATTCTATAAAGTAGAAATAATCTATTTTCAATCATAAAAATATCTGTCTTTTTCAAAAATGAAAGATTCTTTTTGTATTCTTTTATATCAGTAATGATATTCCTCATTTCACGGCTTTCTATAATCTCTCTATATTTTTTATTTCTTACATTCCGTGAAAAACTTTTATTTTTTCGTTCCTGTTCTGCATCAAAAAGAAAAGTATTATAATACATAAAATAATAAGCTAAAAAATCTTCTTCCTTCATCTCACCATATTTTTCACAATAATTCTTTATTTGTTGATATAAATAAAATTTAATTTCTTTTTTATTTTCTCGAATTTTATGACTTAAACTTGTTCCACTATAAGAATAGGCATATAACGGATGATTAATAATCACACATTTATTCATATGAACATAATAAGATAAATTAAAAATCAAATCTTCTCCTAAGTCTAATTCATCCGGAAATCTCAACTGATATCTTTTTATTACTTTCATATCATATAATTTTCCACACGGAGAGTTCGCAAAATTTTTACGATATAATTTCCAAAACCATTGTTCTTTTACTTCGGATACTTCTTCGTCACTATAACATTCTGTCAATATAATTCCTGTTGCCTCTTCTTTTTTTCTTCCTGTTAGAACTAACACACTATCTTCTCTATACTGCAGTAAAGTACCAATATAATCTTTCTCAATCCAATCATCTGAATCAACAAATACAAGATACCCCCCCCCGCAAATTCCATTCCCTTATTTCTTGCAACTGAAACTCCAGAATTAGCCTGACTAAAAAGTTTCATTCGTTTATCCTTCAAAAGATATTTTTTACAGATTAATTCTGTAGCATCTGAAGATCCATCATTTATTACAATAATTTCTATATTGAAATAATCCTGTGAAAATACAGATTCTAGACATCTTCCGATTGTTTTCTCCGCATTAAATGCCGGAATCACAACGGAAACCAGGTTATTGTAATCATAATCCATACTTTTCCCTCTTATCTTGGCACATTATCTTTAGATTCTTCCACTTTGTTTCCATTTCATAATAAATAAACATATAGTGGGACACAGATAAAAAATATTCAAACGAATTTTTTTTCGTTTTTTTAAATAATTCTTTACCTGCGGATCCCAATTCATTTTAATTTGTTCTATTATTTTTTTTCGTTTTTGCTTCTTTCTTTCAAAACTACAAAGATCGATAGCTGCATTAAAATATTTTCCAAGCGCTTGATAATATAACTCCGGATCTTCTTTTAATTTTTCACATCGTAACCAAAAAGCATCCACTGCATCATATCTGCTTTTTAAAGTTTTTGAATGTAAAATACTTCCTTCGCGTTGCCTATAATAATATAATACCTCTTTCCTATAAATTGCCTTATCTACTTGTTTCCATATATCTACGATTACATATTCATCCTCATGAATTCTGCCTACAGGAAAACGTAATGTATCCCATATTTTCCGATGATACATCTTATTACAAGATATAACAGACCCTTTTTCATTTTTGATAAATTCTTTTAACATTTCCTTTCCGGAATATCTTTCTATTAAATTATTTTCTTTGCTTGGAATCTCCCTGTCACAGCTTTCTTCTACCTTTTCATAATCAAAAAACACTAAATCCGCTTTATATATTTGAATTGCCTCATAACATTTTTTCACTAAATCAACCTGAATATAATCATCACTATCTACAAATAAAATCCAAGTTCCTTGCGCTATATCCAATCCCTTATTTCTGGCTTCCGAAAGACCGCCATTTCTTTTATGTATTACTTTAATTCGACTATCTCTTCTACCCCAGGCATCACATAACTCTCCACTGCCATCTGTAGAACCATCGTCTACTAATACAATTTCTATCTCTACATAGCTTTGTCTTACAATGGATTCGATACAAGCATCCAAATAAGTTTTTACGTTATATACAGGTACAATAATACTTACTAAACATTCTACTACCTTTTTCAACTTTACTTCCTGCTCTCTTTATCTTTATTTTCAACCTTAATTATCACGTTCTATCCGAAATATAATAAGCTCTTATCTTATGTCCATTTCGATCTTTCTCCGGAGGAGGAGTCATATAATCTCCATAAAAATTAGTAAGCATTTCATCAAACCCAGAAGGAATTGGAAATGTTTCATCTTCAAACTTTACTTCAATCGATTTTTTAAAAGCTTCAATGGAATATTTATCCTTTTCCGGATCGATAGGATAAACAACACAACCTACATAATCTTTCCCTTGTTTTCCAAAAAACTTTCCTTCACTTATTCTCTTTACAAAAAACTCTGCTCCTATAAAATGTAATAATTTCCATCTTACATATTGTAACGCCAACTT
>CAJUFW010000026.1:16261-27145 GCA_910585655.1 uncultured Lachnospiraceae bacterium | reverse complement strand
ACCGATCCAGCTTTTCAGACAGTTCCGGAGCCGTCACCACTTCATACGGATACCATTCCCGTGGAAACAGGCTCTGGTGATCGTCCCGCAAAAAACGGTCATCCAACAGTAAAATCACACCGCGATCCTCCGTCGTTCGGATCACTCTGCCTGCCGACTGCAGCACTTTATTCATTCCGCCGTACAAATACGCATACGCAAAGCCTGCCTGCTTTGTCTCTTCATAATACTCCCGAAACAATTCCCGCTCTCTGCACACCATGGGAATACCGGTTCCGACAATAGCGGCTCCAATCAACTGCTCTCCCGTCAGATCAATGCCTTCACTGAAAATGCCACCCATCACACAGCAGCCTAACAACGTTTTTTCGGTATTAGAGGCAAACGCCGCCAGAAACTCTTCCCGTTCCAGTTCCTCCATGCCGCTTTTTTGTATCAGAATCTGTATCCGCTCCGGATGCAGACAATGTATGCCTATTGCCCGTTCTATCAGAGGGAGCATGGTTTCCATATATTGATACGATGGAAAAAACGCCATATAATTTCCTGTTTTCGCCAGTATCATAGTAACCAGATACTCCGCTATCCGTTCATACTCCTCCCAGTTCCGCCTTGTATAACGAGTACTGACATCCCGTCCAATCAAAATCAGCCGCTTTTCCTTCTGAAACGGCGACGGTGCATATACTGCATAATCCTCTTCTTCCCCGCCAAGCTGCTCCTTGTAATAACGGATCGGCAGCAACGTCGCAGAAAAAAATACCGTGCTTCTTCCTTTTTTCAGACATTGCGCCAAATTGGTAGAAGGATCCATACATTGCAGATGCAGGGCAAAACTGCCGTTTTCCTGATGTTCCGCATAAATCTGATATTTTTCATCCAAAAGTTCAAACATATTTAAAAAGTGCCGGATATGAAAATACAAATCTAACACCTGTTCCCGCCCGTCGAACGTCCGATGCTCCTCTAAAAACTCCTCATACACCCCTAAGGCGCGCTGCAGATGCTCCGGAAATTCCGTCATATAAGGAATCAACATCGCTTCTTCACATTCCCGCTTATAATGCAGCAGATCCCGGTTACAGGTCTCCAGACGATCCGCCAGCAGACGGCTTCTTCCTGCGACCAGACGCTTTACCGCCAGAAAATCTTCCTTGATCAGCACCGCGCTATACATCTCTCTGGCACGATCCACCAGGTTGTGCGCTTCATCCACCAAAAAAATATAGTCTCCGCCATTGCCTTCAAAAAACCGCTTTAAATACACATTCGGATCAAAGACATAATTGTAATCTCCGATTACCATATCTGCCCACGTCGCGGTATCCAGACACATTTCAAACGGGCAGACCTGATGCTTGCCGGCATACGTTAAAATTGTTTCCCGATCGATTCTGGATTCATGTACCAGCAGATCAAAGACTGCCGTATTCACCCGGTCAAAGTGTCCCTTTGCCCGCTCGCACGCCCCCGGATTACAGTCCGGACGCTCCAAAATACAAAGCTTCTCCTTTGACGTAATCGTCACCGCAATGGTTTGCAGTCCCCGATCCGCCAGAAGTTCCATCGTCCGTTCTGCCACTGTCCTGGCAATCGTTTTTGCCGTCAGATAAAACAGCTTTTCCGATAGTCCCTCTCCCATTGCCTTGACCGCCGGATAAACAGTCGAAATCGTCTTTCCTACTCCGGTCGGCGCTTCAATAAAGAGCTTTTTTCTCCGCAGGATCGTCCGATAAACCCCTGCTGCCAGATCCTTTTGCCCCGAACGATAGGCAAACGGAAACGCCAGCCCGCGTATGCTCTCATTCCGGGTCTCCTGGTGCGCCTGCTCCCAGGCAATCCACCTTCCATACTCCTCGATCAGCGACAGAAACCAGGCTTCTAACTCCTCATACTGCCAGGTGCTGTTAAAATATTTGATCCGTTCGGTTTCCAGGTTGCAGTAAGTCATTTGAATGTCGATTTGGGTACTGTCGGTCTTAGGTTTTCCGGCATATAAGTATAAATACGCATAGCACTTTGCCTGCGCCAGATGTACTCCGACCGGCTCTAAGAGATGATCCAAGTCCCGGTACACCCCTTTGATTTCATCGATCATAACCCGATCCGGCTCGACTAAAATACCATCAGCACGTCCCTCTACCGTCAGATTGAGTTCCGTCGGCGGAGGAATCGTCACAGAGGATACTGTCTGCGTCGGCGCGTCGGATAGTTCCTCCCAGACCGATGGGATCTGTAAGGCAAACGTTTCAGAAAGGCTTACTTCTGCCCGGTAGTTTTTCGGCATACTTTTTTGTATCTTTCGGTGAATGCGGCTGCCTTCCTGCATAGCGTCCGCATCTTTGACGCCGCTGCCTCTGGTGTTGTCAAGGTCGCCTTCCCGGAGGATAAATTCAACTAATTTTCGGACGGAGATCTTGGTTTCTTTGTTCATAATCCTCTTTCCTTGTGATTTCTTATTTCCTGTTTCTTTTGTCCTTTTCATTTTAACATATCTGGTTCCAATAAGCTATCTATCTTTCCTAAAAAAACAATTTTTCTAATTATATGAAAAAGAATTCCACAAAGTGGAATTCCCGCGCCGAAGCGCGTCTGCGTCAGCAGACATTTTCCTTAGGCGCGAAGTGCGCATCCCCCGGAGAGCTTTCCTATCCTACAACAAAACGCCAGGAAAGCGGTAACTCTGCTCCCTGGCGTTTTTCTGTTTTAGTAAGCTTCTTTATAATATTTTCTTACTTCCATCCTCCGGATCCAGATACGAAATCTCATAAGAATAATCCCTAAAATCCGCTTTTAAGCTGGCGGCAAGCTTCCCGTCGCTCCACGACATAGTAATCTGCCCTGTTTCCTCTCCCTCTTCTACGGAAAAGTCGCCGTCAAAAACCGGATAGGTATTGCGGAAGCGCATCACCTCATACATCCTTTGTAGCATCGGCCATTTTACGGTTTCCCGAATCTCTTCCCGTGTATAATAATGACGGTTGATATTCCTGCCGTCCGCGCCTTTTGTCTGCTCCATCAGTTCCATATCATTTTTCCCGGCAAACAGCCCTACATAATAGACCTGCGGAATACCTGGGGTAAAAAACTGAACCAGCCGCGCCAGCAAATACGCGTCGTCATTTTCGTGAAGCGCTGAATAATACGTACAATTTAGCTGATAGCGACGTTGTTTCCCGCCTGCTTTTAACATCGAAGCAAAGCGCACCGGAAGGAACTTCCTTGCCTCTTTTGTAATTTCCAGCACGTCGTCGCATACCTCCTGAATTTCGTCCTCCTCTAACATATACGTCACATCTACTACGCCAATCCCGTCATGCGTATCCAATGTGGTAAACTGCTTGTGCGGGCAAATCCGCAGCCAGGCAGCCAGCCGATCCACTCGTCCTGTTTTTAAGCCATGGAGCAGCAACATCGGCAGACAGAAGTCATACACCCAATACCCCTTTTCTGCCATCGCCAGTTGAATTTTATAATTCTCATGGATTTCCGAAAGCGCTTCCGTCCCATATGGCTTTAAAGGCTCCGTCCCAATCTCTAATACCTCCCAGACTTCTGGTTCGATAAAAAAGCAGCTCGTTCCCGGACGCTTGGACGCATATGCCAGAGCGTCAAAGCGGATCAATGGAACATATTGTGCCAGATGGGTTAAGGTACGACGATAATAGTCCTTTGTCACTTCCTTTTTCCAGTCCAAATCAATCTGCTCCGGTCCAAACGTGTTCCAAAGCTTGACAGACGTTCCATCCTCAAATGTGCAGTTCTTACAAGGTCCCTCTGCCTTTCTCATATACAGCTTGTTCAAATCCTCTTCCGACGGCTCTCCGTTCCAAAATTCGTTCCAGTGAACAAACATCTCCTTGTAAGGCGAAGCCTCCTTTTGCTTCATATAATCCTGAAATTCCTCACTCTGTACCGAGATATGATTGATCATAAAATCGCACATCAGATAATATTTTTCCGAAAAACGTTTGATATCCTCCCAATCTCCAAAAACCGGATCGACCTGATCATAGGTAATCGGCGCAAAGCCCCGATCGCCGGAAGACGGGAAAAACGGAAGAATATGCACCCCTTCGATGACCCCTGTAAACTCCTCCTCTAAAATCTCATACAACTCCTTTAAATTTTTGCCCATACTGTCGGAATAAGTAATGAGCATACATTGGTTTGTCACTTTTTTCATTGCCTTTTTCGGCTGTATCTGCCACAGCCGTCCTCCTTCCTTGCCTTCGCTAAATTTTCAGATGAATGAAAATAAAATCTGATTCCAGCATAGCAGACAAGCCGATTTTCTTCCAGCGACACTATTTTGCCTGGCGGCAAAAAACAGGCGGATGTGCTGTTTTTTTCTTTTTGGATAAAATTTTCGCTCTTTTTATTTTGTCAAAATCTCTATAAATTTCTTGTAAATGTAACTATTATTTTGTATAATGAATATTTAGCAGAAAAGGCACTGGAAATTTAGATAATAAACCACGTGCCTTTTTTCTCTTTTTTTACGTCTCTTCCACTCCAAAAAAATCCAGCAGCGAAATCTGATTACTCTCCGGCAGCCCGTCTAACAGTCCCAGCCTGGACATCGTATCTACTGTTGTCTGGCTAACTTTTGCCCGTTGCTTTAAATCATCTTTTGACAGAAACGGTCCGTCTTTTATGGCGTCTACAATGCCCATCGCTGCCTTGTCTCCCATTCCGTCAATCGAATTAAAAGACGGCATCAGCTTTCCATCCAATATTTGAAAGTGCTTGGCTTGCGCCTGATAGAGAGCAATTTTATGAAATCCAAAGCCCCTGGCATACATTTCCTGGACGATTTTCATATCCCGCAGCATATCCTGTTCTTTGTTCGTAGCCTCGTTCCCTTTCTTTTTGATCAGATTGATTTCCGCGTCTAAGTGCGCCCGCCCCTGGCACATTTTTTCATAGTCAAAGGCAGTTGCCCGGATACTGAAAAAAGCGGCGTAATAAGCCAACGGTTCATAGACTTTAAACCAGGCAATCCGAAAGCCCATCATAACGTAAGCGGCAGCATGAGCTTTTGGAAACATGTACTGGATTTTTTTACATGACCAGATATACCAGTCCGGTACGTCGCAGGCTTTCATTGCTGTTTCCATCTCTTCGGTCAGACCCTTTCCTTTTCGTACGCTTTCCATGATTTTAAAAGCTTTGCCCGCTTCCACGCCCTTTTGGATCAAATAGATCATAATATCGTCACGGGTACAGATAGCAGTTGAAAGAGTACAGGTTCCCTCCTGTACCAGCACCTGGGCGTTCCCTGTCCATACGTCCGTTCCATGAGAAAGACCGGAAATCCGCACCAACTCCGAAAAGCTTTTCGGCTTCGTTTCTCGTAACATCTGCATGACAAACTCTGTTCCAAATTCCGGAATACCAAGACTTCCCAGATCGGTGCCGTCCAAATCTTCGGCAGTAATCCCCAAAGCGGAAAGCCCGTTAAACAAAGACAATACCTTTTCATCGTCTAACTGGATACTTTTGGCATCTTTTCCGGTGATGTCCTCTAACATCCGAATCATCGTCGGATCGTCGTGTCCGAGAATATCCAGCTTTAAGAGGTTATGGTCAATCGAGTGATAATCAAAATGTGTAGTGACAATCGGTGTATTCATATCGTTTGCCGGGTGCTGTACCGGGGTAAAGGAATAGATCTCCTCTCCGATCGGCAGCACGACGATTCCGCCCGGATGCTGTCCGGTCGTCCGTCGTACCCCGACGCAGCCTTGTGAAATCCGTTCAATCTCCGCGCTCCGCATCCCTTCAATCTGATGATCCTCATTATAGCGCAGAACATAGCCATAGGCGGTTTTATCTGCCACCGTACCAATCGTTCCGGCGCGAAACGTCTGTCCCTCTCCAAAGATTACCTCTGTATAGGCATGGGCTTTTGCCTGATATTCCCCGGAAAAGTTCAGGTCGATATCTGGTTCCTTATCGCCGTAAAAGCCAAGGAACGTTTCAAACGGGATATCATGTCCGTCTTTTATCAAAGGCTGCCCACAGACCGGGCAGAGCTTATCTGGCATATCGCAGCCGGAACGCCCGCCAAATGCCTTGACTTCTTCGGAATCAAAATCCGAATAATGACAGGATTCACAGTAATAATGAGCCGGAAGAGAATTCACCTCGGTGATTCCTGCCATCGCTGCGACAAAGGAGGAACCAACCGATCCACGGGAACCGACCAGATAGCCGTCTTCGTTGGATTTCCATACCAGTTTTTGGGCAATGATGTACATGACGGCAAAACCGTTTCCGATGATGGATTTTAATTCATGCTCCAGCCGCTCCTTTACCGGTTCCGGAAGCGGATCTCCATACATCGAATATGCTTTGTCATAACAGATTTTTCGCAGGGTTTCCGCTGAATTTTCAATGATCGGCGGGCATTTGTCCGGACGTACCGGAGAAATCCGTTCCACCATATCGGCAATTTTATTCGTATTGGTGATCACGACCTCTTCTGCCTTTTCTGCTCCCAAATACGAAAATTCCGCTAACATTTCCTCCGTGGTACGTAAATACAGTGGAGGCTGCCGATCCGCATCTTCAAAGCCTTTGGAATTCATAATCATCCGCCGGTAAGCCTCGTCCTCCGGATTTAAAAAGTGAACGTCGCAGGTCGCTACAACCAGTTTTTGATACTCCTCTCCTAACGCCACGATTTCCTTATTGATCGCAATCAAATCTTCATCGGAATTGACGTCTGGAATCTTGGCGCTTTCGATCATAAAGTGATTGTTTCCTAACGGCTGTATTTCAAAATAGTCGTAAAACCTGGCAAGCCTGCCGATTTCCTCCTTGCCGTGTTTGTTGAGAATTGCCCGGTAAAGCTCTCCCGCCTCACAGGCAGATCCAACGATTAGCCCCTCCCTGTTTTCCATCAACAGGCTTTTTGGTATCCGTGGTCTTCTGGCAAAGTATTCCAGATGAGAAAGAGAAACCAACTTATACAAATTGATTCTTCCTACATCATTTTTCGCCAGTAAAATCGTATGATACGTCGGCAGTTTTTTGATTAACTCTTTTGGTAATTTACTGTTTTCGTTTAACTGTTCTAACGTCTCAACTCCCTGTTCTGCCAGCTTCCGGCAAAGAGAGAGATAAATTTCGGCTGTCGCTTTGGCATCGTCTACTGCACGGTGATGATGTTCCAGAGAAACCCCGCAGGCTGCCGCCACGGTATCTAACTTATGGTTTTTTAAATCCGGCAGCAGCACCCGCGCCATCCCCACTGTATCCACTACCGTAAAATCTGTTTTGATTTGTAGTGCGGCAGCCTTGGCACGGATAAAGCTGGTATCAAATGCTGCGTTATGCGCTACTAACACAGCCCCCTCGCAAAACGCTAAAAACTGCGGCAATACCACCTCTACCGTCGGTGCAGAAAGTACCATTTCATCGGTGATACCGGTCAGTTTTTCGATTTCTAACGGAATCGGCACCTGCGGATTGAGGAAAGAAGAAAAATGTTCGACAATTTCCCCCTCCCGTACCTTGACCGCACCGATTTCAATAATATGGTCGCTTCCCGGTCCAAAGCCTGTCGTCTCAATATCAAATACGACCGCCGTGTCTGACAGGCGCTGCCCTTTATCATTCTGCACAATATCGCTGACATCGTCTACCAGATACGCTTCCATCCCATAAATAACTTTAAAATCGTCCCCTTTACTCAAAGCATGAGAAGCCTCGGTAAACGCCTGCACCACTCCATGATCCGTAATAGCCACGGCACGATGTCCCCAGCTTTTTAATGTCTGAAACAGCGACTTGACGTTTACCACCGCGTCCATATCGCTCATCAAGGTATGCAGATGCAGCTCTACCCGCTTTTTCTCGCTCGTATCCATCCGTTTATTTGTAAAATCCGGAATGGTCTTGATTCCTACCAAAAAACCAAGAGAAAGCTCACGGGAATAGTTGTCCCAGGAAGCGACACCTTTTAAACGGATAAACGCGCCCTTTTTCAGTTTTTCCCGTACTCGCCCCGCCTCGTCCTCATCTCTGGCAAAAATCTTGGAACCGATACTGTCAGTAAAGTCGGTGACGGCAAAAGTAAAAAGGATTTTTCCCGTCCTGGTCTCTTTTTCCTCTACCTTTAGCACCTGTCCCTGAACGATCACCTCGCCGCTTCCGTCGTTTAACTCCGAAATCGGCTTTGTTTCTCCCTCAAAGGCTTTTCCATAAAATACATCCGGATCGTCCGGCAACTTCCGTCGGTAAGCCCGCTGCCCGTCCTTTCCGGAGCCGCCTGTTCCGCCAGAACCTTGATACACGCTGAACATACTTTTTTTCTTTGCCGGCTGTGTTGCGCCTTTTGAGGCAGGCAAAGCAGTTCCTCTATCGCTGCCGCTTCCCGTCGCCGCCTCCGCAGACGCTCCCTCGTTTATATTTCCAGACGAAACAGATACTTTTTTCCCGGTGTCAGTAGACGAAGCGACAGTGCCTGAGGATGCCGAAACATTAGAGGCGGTGATGGTATCGCCTCCTGCGCTCCCCCTGACTGCCGTTGCCGCCAGCGTTCCAGACGCACCTTGTCCCATGGCACCTTGTCCCATGGCACCTTGTCCCACGGCACTTTGTGCCACGGCAAAGTGTTCTGTTTCTTCTTCTTTCCGCTCTGGTATCTCCTGATAGACATAGGAGACTGCCAGATCCATGGTAAAGCGTTCCTGATAGAGTTCCTTTAACCATTCGCCAATCTGCGGCGCGCGGTTTCTGGTAATAAAGCTGTCGCCGAACGTCAGCGTCAACGTCCCGCCCTCAAAGTCTGCCTGTGCATGTTGGAGCAGATTGCCATCCAACACACTTTTTGCAGAAAGCTCTTCGACTAAACTGGAAAAATAAGCATGGTACAGATTTTCCTGGGTATACTGGGCAGACAAACGGTAATGTTCCACCAGTTTCACCCGGTTTGGAAGATCCGTAAAAAGCTGCCTTTGCAACTGGTACTCCATCCGTCCGATCTCTTTATGAGGAATCAGACGATTGCTGCAAATATGTATCTGAACAAGTCGTTTAGAGTGAGACGCCACAACCCGTTCCACTGACACGTCTTCAAATATAGCGTCCAAGCGTTCCGGCACCTGCAGTCCCTCAAAAGCTTCCAAAAATCTCATTCTCCCACTTCCTATCCTTATTCCTGCGTCTCCCAATGCTCCAATTCCTGCTCCAAGGCAGCCAACAACTCGTTTTCCGGTACTTTCCGAAGGATTTCTCCTTTCCGCAGCAGCAGTCCTTCTCCCCGTCCTCCGGCAATCCCCAGATCCGCTTCTCTTGCCTCCCCGGGACCATTGACGGCGCAGCCCATTACTGCTACTTTTAGATTTAACGAATCAAATCGCTGTACCATCGTTTCTACCTGATTTGCCAGCCCAATCAGATCAATGCTTGTCCTTCCGCACGTCGGGCAGGAGACTACTTCAATCCCTCCCTGACGGAAGCCTAACGTCTTTAAAATCCGCTTTGCAGACTTTACTTCTTCTACCGGATCTCCGGTCAGGGACACCCGGATGGTATCCCCGATTCCTGCATACAAGATAATACCTAATCCGACCGCCGATTTGATCGTTCCGGCAGCAATCGTTCCGGCTTCCGTAATCCCGATATGCAGCGGATACTTTGTTTTGTCTGCAATCAGCTCGTGGGCGCGGATGCACATTGGTACGTCGGTCGATTTTAAGCTGATCACCAGATTGTCATAGCCTATCTCCTCAATCATCGCCACTTTATCCAAAGCGCTTTCGACCAAAGCCTCTGCCGTCACATGCCCGTATTTTCGTATCAATGTCTGCTCTACGGAACCGCTGTTGACGCCTACCCGAATCGGGATCTGCCGTTCTTTGGCACATGCTACGACTGCCGAAAGCCGTTCTCTGGCAGTTCTCCCATCGGTTCCTCCGATGTTTCCCGGATTGATCCGGATTTTGTCGGCGCCATGCTCCATCGCAGCAATCGCCAGACGGTAGTCAAAATGGATATCGGCTACCAGAGGAATCGAAATTTCTTTTTTGATCTCTGCTAATGCTGCGGCTGCCGCCATATCCGGCACCGCACAGCGAATGATCTCGCATCCGGCTTCCTCCAGTCGGTGAATCTGCGCTACCGTAGCCGCTACGTCTTCGGTCTTTGTATTCGTCATCGACTGAATTAAAATCGGATTCCCGCCGCCGATCACCTGAGTTCCAATCCGGATCACTTTACTTTGTGTCCGGATTGCAGTATTTTTTGCCTCTTTCATTTCGATATGCCTCCTTTTTCCTCTGTCTGCTTTTAGCGTCCAAACAACCTGCTTACATCGTTGAATAAGACAAATACCATCAGCACCATCAGCGCGGCAAAGCCAATCAAATGAACGATTCCCTCTTTTTCCGGAGCAATCGGCTTGCCTCTGACCGCCTCTATCAGCAAAAAGACCAGCCGCCCGCCGTCTAGGGCTGGTATCGGCAATAAGTTGATTACGCCCAGATTTGCCGTAAGCAAAATACTGATATTCGCCATATTTAATAAGATATACCACAAGCCGTCCTGCTTGCTCTGTTCATACGTATTGCCAATCATATCCACGATGCCGACCGGTCCGGCAATATCGTCTTTTGAGACCCGTCCGGTAATCATCTGCCCCAGGCTTTCTATCGTACTGCTAATCCAGAAACGGACTTCGTTCAGACTGTATTTCAACGTTCCCCAAACGCCTGTTCTTACCCGTCCCAGGTTATGGCTCATTCCAATCGAATACGAAGCGCCTGCATAAGCCGGCGTTACGGAAACCGTGTATTCCTTTTCACCTCGCTGCAGCGTCACTTCCACTGCCTCTTCGTTTAAAGATCGGAAGAGCGTCGTGTAGGGAAAGAGTGT
>CAJUFW010000026.1:13192-16251 GCA_910585655.1 uncultured Lachnospiraceae bacterium | reverse complement strand
TCTTTCCCTACACGACGCTCTTCCGATCTCCACTGCCTCTTCGTTTAACGGATTCAAGTTAAAATATTGACTTAGCTCCGCTCCGTTCGCTACGGAGGTTCCGTTGACCGCCGTAATAATGTCTCCTGCCTGGACACCTGCCTGTGCCAGCACACTTTCCTCGGTCAAAGAACTGATTTCTGCCGCTACCTCGCTCGAATAATACTGAAATCCCAGCAAATACACTTCCCGCTTGACCGGATGGAGAACGGTCTTATAATGCTCTCCGTCTCTCGTATAGCTTACCGCAATATCCCGCTCGGAAACCGGATGGAACTGAAGATAGTTTGACAGTTCCCTGCCAATGCTAATCCGTTTCCCGCCAAAGGATGTAATCAAATCTCCTTCCTGCAGACCAGCCGCTGCTGCCGGAGAGTTTTCGTCTACACTGACGACCAGAGCCGGATCATAGCCAATCCCGCCAATCACAAACAGCGACAGCAAAAAAGCAAGAATAAAATTGAACAACGGTCCGGCTACAATCACGGAAATCCGCGCCCAGACGGATTTTTTATGAAACGCATTCGGATCGTCGCTAACCTCGTCCTCTCCTACCATCATACAAGATCCGCCGATTGGAAACAGCTTTAAGGAATAGCGCGTTCCTCCGCGTACAAAAGAAGCCAGTCTCGGTCCCATCCCTACGGAAAATTCCGTGACAGCCACTCCGTTTTTCCTTGCCAGTAAAAAATGCCCCAGCTCGTGTATCACGACAACTGCCGAAAAAATGATCAATGCCCAAACAATATTCATAAAATCTAATTCCTCCTATAATTCCCCTCTATCCAATCATATGTCTTCTGTTCCAATTCCAGAATCGTATCCAGATCCGGTTCAATATTCTCCCCCATCTGCTTCCTATACTGATTCATCGCTCCCCGAATCACCGACAAAATATCCAAAAAACCGATTTCGCGGTTTAAAAACATCGCTACGGCTCGTTCGTTGGCAGCATTGAACACCGTCGGCAGCCCCCCGCCTGCCCGTGCGGCTTCATATGCCAGCCCCAGCCCTTCAAACGTCTCCAAATCCGGTTTTTCAAAAGCAAGTTCCGTAAGGCTCCAAAAATCCAGCCGTTCTCCCGGCAAGGTTCTTCGCTCCGGATAATAAAGCGCATAAGAAATCGGCAGCTTCATATCTGGCGTACCCATCTGCGCGATCACCGCACCGTCGGCAAATTCTACCATCGAATGAATGACGCTCTTTGGCTGTACGACGACCTGAATCTGATCGAGCGCTACGTCAAACAGCCAACGTGCCTCCATCACCTCTAACCCTTTGTTGACCATAGTCGCCGAATCAATCGTAATCTTTTTTCCCATCGCCCAGTTCGGATGTCGCAGGGCGTCCTCTACAGTTACGTGTCTGAGGTCATTTCTTTTTTTTCCTCGGAACGGTCCTCCGGATGCGGTCAGCAAAAGTTTGGCTATCCGGTTGTTCTCTTCTCCGTTTAAACACTGGAAAATCGCGGAATGTTCGCTGTCTACCGGAAGGAGTTTTATCCCTTTTTGCTTTGCTAACGGCATAATCAAATGCCCGGCTGTCACCAGTGTTTCTTTATTGGCAAGAGCGATATCTTTTCCTGCCTCAATCGCCGCTATCGTCGGACGAATCCCAATCATCCCCACGACGGCAGTGACGACCAGACTGGCTTCCGGTATCGTCGCACATGCCAACAGTCCTGCCATGCCGCTTTGGATCTCCGGACAGGAGGGCAATACCTGTTCTTCCTTTAGACGCTCTTTTAACATTTTTGCTTTTTCCGGCTCCCAGACGCAAACCAGCTTTGGGTGAAACTCTAAAATCTGCTGATACAGCAGTTCAATATTGCTTCCGGCTGCCAGTGCGCATACTTCTATTTCCGGTTCCTTACGTGCATTCCCCTGTTCGCTTCCACTTTGGGAGCGAAGTACCTCCAAAGTCTGCGTTCCAATCGAACCGGTAGAGCCTAATATACTAATCCCTTTCATTCCTGTAATTCTTTCCTCTCTTTATTCCTTCCGGATCTGTTTCTTTGCATCCCTTTATCCTTCCAGTAAAAACAACGCCAGATAATAAACAATCGGAGCAGTCACGATTACGCTGTCAAAGCGGTCTAAAATCCCGCCATGTCCCGGAATCAGCGTCCCGTAGTCTTTTACTTCATAGCACCGTTTGATCCCGGACGCCGCCAGATCTCCGATCTGGGAAATCACCGATCCTACCCCGCCAATCAACGCAAATATCCCAATCAACTGTCTGGGTTCTCCTAACGTCCGGCACATCACAACACCAAACAACGCTCCTAACAACGCAGCTCCGGCAATTCCTCCAATCGAACCTTCGATGGATTTTTTCGGGCTTAGCACCGGAGCCAATTTATGCCTGCCAAGCAACATCCCTACCGCATAGGCGCAAGTGTCCGACCCCCAGGAAGCAATAAAAACCAACCATACCAGCCAACTTCCCAAACGGATATGCTCCCGCACCAGATACAAAAAGGAAAGCATGACCGCCACATAAAACAAAGCGAATAACGAGGTAAAAAGCTGCTCTGCCTGATACTTTGGATAAGCAAAGACAAAGACTGCCAGTTCTAACAACAGCGTTCCGGCGAGTACCGGAAGCGCCAGGGTTGCCAGCCTGGAAAAAGAAACGCCTACTGCCAAAACCCACCATGCCAGTACTCCAATATATCCGGCAAAGCCCAGCGCCGTTCGTTCGAACTTTCTTACCCGGTAGAGTTCAAATACTCCGACAAACGAAACCGCCGCCAGAACCGTCCATAAAACCGTACCTCCTATCAGCAGAGAAGGCACCGCGATAAGCAGCAGGACAATACTGCTGATAAGCCTTGTCCAAAACATACGTCTACACCTCCTCTACCCCGCCAAAACGCCGGTTCCGACTGCTATAATAGTCTACCGCCCGTTCCAGATCGGCTTTGGAAAAATCCGGCCAGAGGACATCGGTAAAATACATCTCCGTATATGCCAGCTCCCAAAGTAAAAAATTAGAAAGACGCTGTTCCCCGCTCGTAC
>CAJUFW010000026.1:798-13182 GCA_910585655.1 uncultured Lachnospiraceae bacterium | reverse complement strand
CAAATCTACTTCCGGCAGTCCTGCGGTATCCAAGAGCCCTCCAATCTGTTCTTCGCTGATCTCTTCCTCTAGTTCTGTCAAAGAAAGCCCCCGCTCAGCCGCCTGGTGAACCAACCTCCGAACGGCTCTGGTAATCTCATCCCGTCCGCCGTAATTGAGAGCAATCGTCAGTTGCAGTCCATTGTAGCCTGCCGAAGCTTCCTCTAGCCGAACAATGCTCTCCTGTAACTCCTTGCTCAGCCCGGTAATATCCCCGATTACCCGTACTCTCATATTATTCCGTTTGCTCAGTTTCAATGATTCTTTCATATAACTGCCCAGCAGCCGCATCAGTTCCCCCACTTCTTCCTTTGAGCGTTTCCAGTTTTCTGTAGAAAACGCATAAAACGTCATATAGCGGATACCGATTTCATCAGCCGCCCGGCAGATGGTTTCCACATTTTTACTTCCCTGCGCATGCCCGTAAGTTCTGGGCATCCTGCGCTTTTTTGCCCAACGTCCGTTACCGTCTAAAATCACTGCCACATGCTGCGGGATTCTGCTTTGTTCCTTCCTCTCTGCCATTTCGCTGCCCGTCTCCCCCTTTACTCTATCTTTTTCTTTCCTGACACAACGTAAAGAATGGGCTGCTCAGATACAGTTTCCTGTCGTTCTGAACAACCCCCTAAAATCTTATACCGTCAAAATTTCCTTTGACTTCTCCTCTGCTACCTTGTCTACCTCAGCAATCGCCTTGTCGGTCAGCTTTTGGATCTTCTCTTCTAAATCATCCAAATCATCCTCTGTCAAATCCCCGCTTTTGTTCTGCTTTTTAAAAGTATCATTGGCATCCCGGCGGATGTTACGGATTGCCACTTTGGTATTTTCCGCTTTTTTCTTGACATCCTTTACTAATTCCTTACGCCGCTCCTCCGTCAATTCCGGAAAAACAAGACGAATCGCTTTGCCATCGTTGCTTGGCGTCAAGCCCAAATCCGACGCTAAAATTTCCTTTTCAATCACCTTGATTAAACTGGATTCCCACGGCTGAATCAGAATGACTCTAGGCTCCGGTACAGATACGTTCGCCACGGACTGCAAAGAAGACGGCTGCCCGTAATAGTCTACCCGAATCCGGTCTAATAAATGCGGATTGGCTCGCCCTGCCCGTATCGTCGAATACTCCTCCTTTAAATTGTCCAAAGACTTTTGCATTTTTGTTTCATATGGTTTTGTAGGCATCTTTTCTTTCCTCCTATTTTAAGTTCCGCAGAATCTTTCCCAACATATCTCTTCCCAGCAAGTAGTCAGAATACACAGCAAACATATTCTGACTACTTGCTATATGTTGTCCAAGATTCTGCTGTTTTTTAAGTTCCGCAAACCTTCTCCTTATGTACCATCTCCTGGCTTGGTATTAGAATGCAAAGCAGGCGCGTCCTAATACCAAGCTATACATGGTCCGAAGGCTTGCTTTTACCTATTTATACATAGACCTTCGTCCCGGTCAGATTTCCTTTGATTGTATTGACAATGCTGTTCTCTTCGTTTAAGCCGAAAACCAGCATCGGCATCTGGTTTTCCAGACACATGATAGTGGCGGAAAGGTCGATAACGGCAAGCTTTTGATCCAACACCTCCTGAATGGAGATTTCGTCGTATTTTTTGGCGTCTGGGTTTAGCTTTGGATCGCTGTCGTATACACCGTCTATGGCTTTCGCCAAAAGAATCACATCCGCCTCAATCTCTACGGCACGTAATACCGTAGCCGTATCCGTTGAAAAATAAGGATGCCCGGTTCCTCCGGCAAAAAAGACTACCATTCCCTTTTCAAAATATTTATTAGCCCGATCTTTGGAATAAAGCTTTGTCATATTGCCACATTCAAATGGAGTCAGCACCTGTGTTTTCATCCCTACATACCGGAAGATCTCCGATACATAGATACAGTTCATCACAGTAGCCAACATACCGATTTGATCCGCCTTTGTACGGTCGATGGTATTGCTTGTCCGACCTCTCCAAAAGTTTCCTCCGCCAATGACAATTCCAACCTCAATGCCTTCTTCGACAAGCTTGGCTACCTGTCTAGCTACGCCAAGACAGGTTTCTTCGTCAAATCCGGTTTTGGCACTTCCTGCCAGCGCCTCTCCGGACAGCTTTAACAATACTCTGCGATACTGCTCCATGGTACGTTCCTTTCTATTCCTCGCTCTCAAAGAAGGAATCAATGTCTACCTCGGAATAACCCAGGGAATAAAAGCCTTCTAGTACGGCGCCGTTATTGACCTGTACGGCTCTGGCTTTGATATCGCCCTTGATCACGGCGGTAGAATCTACGATCACTGGTCCGGTTACGTCGATATTTCCTTTGACTGCGCCTGCAATCACGCTGGAAGTACCGCTGATATCGCCGATTACAACAGTACCGACGCCTACTTTTACACTGCCCTTACTCTTAATACCGCCCTGTACCCTAGGAGCGTTGACGTATACCTCGGAAGCACTGGTATCACCAGTTACATTTCCTAAAATAGTCAGCTTGCCTAAACACTCAATATCACCGTTGACTTGTCCGTTGACTTCCAAAGAACCGTCCGAAATAATACTACCGTTGATGATGGTTCCTTTGGTAATCACCGTGACATCTGCTTTAGCTTCTCCGCCTTCTTCAAACGCAACCTCGTCCGGCTCATATTCTTCTGTTTCATAGGCTTCTTCCGGCATCTCCTCATACCCTTCCTCTGGATACTCCTCATCCGGATACCCTTCTTCTAGCGAATATTCCTCGTCCGGAAGCTCTTCCTCATAAAGCCCTTCTTCCTCGGCACCGTATAAGGATTCCTCATTTGCTTCCTCCAACGTATTTACCATCTGGTCGTCTTCATAAAACATTTGCCCATCCTCCTCAATATATTCTTCTATCCTATCTTCCTCTGTAGAATCAGGTTCTACCGAGTCTGGCTCTACAGAATCAGATTCCGCAAAATCTGACTCCGTAAAATTCGTTTCTGTAAACTCCGTTTCCATAAAATCGTCTTCTAAAGCGTCCGCTTCTTCCAAGCCTTGATCCCAAAAAGCATTCTCCTGTTCTTCTAAAACGCCTTCTTTTTCGGAACTGTTTTCTATGGAATTTATTTCCGTAGCGCTTGTCTCTTTCAATCCTTTAAAAAAACCCATTTTAACCCTCCATTGCGCCAAAGCCCGTTGATTTAGGCATTGGCTCTTTTCTCTTTATCCATTGTAACACACATAACACCAAATTTCTACCTAAAAATTTATCTATTCTGCTCTGCTTTTAAATCCCCCGCCCCAAAAGAGTCCGGCAATAGCTCTGCAATAGTCGTCACTGCCAACTCCAGGTGGTTAGAAAGGACAATCGGAGTTTCCGGTTTAAGCAGTTCACTTAATACCTGCCTGCAAGCCCCGCAGGGCGTCGTCAGTTTATCCGCTTCCGTCACAATAGCTAACGCCTCAATCTCTTCCTTTCGATAGCCCTGGGAATACGCGGAAAACACCGCGCTCCGCTCGGCGCAGTTTGTGGAACCATAGGCGGCATTTTCAATATTGGCTCCCAAAATATACGTTCCGTCCGTCGTCAGGATGCAAGCTCCTACTCGAAACCCCGAATACGGCACGTATGCGTGTTCTCTTGCTTCAAACGCCTTTTCAATCAGCTTATTCCATTTGTTTGCTGCTTTCATTTTTATGATTCCCCCCGTTCTTCCAGAATCAAACGGCGGATCGCCTCTATCCCGGCTCGGATTGCTTTATCCGTATCATGTATCACCGGATTTTCCAAGCCCAGCTTTGCCCGTTCCTGGTTTGCCACACACAACAGCACCGTGCCGCATTGCACCCGGCGATATCCGGCTACCGTAAAAAGAGCTGCCGATTCCATTTCCGATGCCAGACACCCCATCCGCAGCCATGCCTCCCACTTTGCCTCCAATTCATAAGAAGCGGGTTTTGATCCTGGATCATGCTGACCATAAAAAGAATCCTTGCACTGCACTACGCCTACATGATAGCGGATTCCTAATTGCTTCGCGGCAGCAATCAACGCCTCGCTCATCCGAAAATCTGCCACTGCAGGATATTCGATCGGCGCATACTCCCGGCTGGTTCCTTCGTTGCGGACAGCTCCCGTTGCAATAATCAAGTCTCCGCTTTCCACATCGGGCTGCATTCCTCCACATGTCCCCACACGAACAAAATACTTCGCCCCAAGATTTGTTAATTCTTCCATCGCTATCGCCGCGCTTGGTCCGCCAATCCCGGTTGAAGTTACACTGACTTTTTCTCCCTGCAAATATCCCGTGTAGGTAACATACTCCCGGTTATCTGCCACCAAATAAGCATCTTCTAAGTAAGCAGCGATTTTGGCGCAGCGCTTTGGATCGCCAGGAAGAACCACATAGCTGCCTATGTCCCCTTTTTTCAAGTTGACATGATACTCATAGCCTTCTGCTGCATATTTCATCCTTCCAACTCCTAACATTACATTACTATTACCCTCAAGGTATCTTTTTATTTATTTCCGCCTATCTTCTCTAGCAAAGAAGTCCCGATATCCGGCAGCTCTACACCAAAATTATCGGCAATCGTAGCTCCAATATCGGCAAACGTTTCCGAAACAGGCAATAAGCCGTTTGCCTTCATTGCCTTGGAATACGCCAGCAAAGGAACCATCTCTCTTGTATGATCCGTCCCGGTATGCGTAGGATCGTTACCGTGATCGGCTGTAATCAGCAGCAAATCCTCCGACCCAAGCCGTTCCAGCAATTTTCCTAACAATACGTCAAAGCGTTCCAATTCGTCTCCATAGCCAATCGGATTACGGCGATGTCCCCACAGTGCATCAAAATCTACCAGATTTACAAAACATAGACCGCAAAATTCCTCTTCTGCCAGCTTTATGGTCTGCTCCATCCCATGAACACTTGATTGGGAACGATGCGCCTCTGTCAGCCCGGCGCCATTAAAAATATCATAAATCTTACCGACGCTAATCACGGCATAATCCGCTTCTTTAAGTGAGTCCAGCACGGTTCGTCCAAATGGAGAAAGCGCATAATCATGACGGTTTGCCGTCCGGCGAAATTCGCCCTTTTTCTGCCCGGTATACGGTCTGGCGATGACCCTGCCTACTCTCCATTCCTCCCGCATCGTCAATTCTCTGGCAATTTCACAATAACGGTAGAGCGTCTCTAAGCCCATTGTTTCCTCGTTACCGCATATTTGCAGCACCGAATCTGCCGAGGTATAGACGATCATGGCGCCTTCCTTGATCTCTTGTTCTGCCAGCTCTTCTAAAATTTCCGTGCCGCTTGCTGCTTTGTTTCCGATTACTTTCCGCTTGCAGCGACACTCCAGCTCCTGAATCAGTCCCTTTGGAAAACCCGTTTCCGTAAATGTACGAAACGGCTTTGTCACATGCAGTCCCATCATTTCCCAATGCCCTGTCATCGTATCCTTGCCCGTACTTTTTTCCTGCATTTTCATATAACAGCCAATCGGATTGGAAACAGGACTAACATGGCTAATCGGATGTAAGTTAGCCAGTCCTAACTTCTGTAAATGAGGGATGGCAAAACCGGATCGGGCAGCCGCCAAATGCCCTAATGTATCCGTACCAGTATCCCCATAAAGCACCGCGTCCGGCATCGCCCCCACACCTAAGGAATCAATCACAATCGTAAAGATTCTGCGGTAGCCCGTTTCTGCGGCTTTTCTCATAGCAAACACCCCCTGACCGTAACAGGTTCTCCTGCCACAATATGTTCTGTTTTCAGTATATACAAAGCACCGAATAAATTCAACCTTTTCTTGCACAAAAAACTTTTCTTGATCACACCGGAGCGCATCTGCATTAGCAAACATTTTTTTGAATACAAAAAGAACCTGCCGCCATGATACTTTGTACCATAAATCCGGCAGGTCTCCCCTATTCTTGTTCTGTAGTTCTCTCCGCCAGCCTCAGCATGGCGCTAATCGGTAAAATCAGACTTCCGCAGAAAAAATTGCTCACACCATGTATCAGATCCCACGGCAGACCTGCGGCAATCCAGGCTATGGTTCCTTTCAGGCTAAGCCCGAACAGAATCGCCTGCACCGGCGCATAAAGCGTCCCAAATAAAAAACCATGTACTGCACATACACTCATATAAAGAAGCGATTGCCATTTTTTCGGCATTTGTTCCGGTAGCTTCTTTACAAGTAACAGTGTTACGCCCCATAACAATGCCCAAACATACAGATAAGGAATCCACCATGCTGCAAAGCCGTAAAACATACCGTTTAACAAAACATAGGTATAAATTGGATAAAGCGCTTTTTTCCGATAAACAATCGTATATGCCATCGTAAAAACGCCTAACAAATGAACGTTGGGTGCGAATTCCAAGATAAGCTTAGAGGCATACATAATCACACCCAGCATCGCAAAAACAACGATTTCTTTTGTTGTCAGCTTCATTTTTATTCTACCTGAAAGGAATAATGCGCTCCCTCTGTCACAGGTGTGGAATCCACACCGCTTGTAGCATATTCGCCGTCAATATAAAACGCCCAGTATACACCGTCCGTATCATAGTCTGCAGTAAGACCATTAACCGTCTTTATAAACAGACCATACTCGCTTTCCTCTCCGGCAATCAAGCCAAGCTCTAATAGCGCTGCTCCTACCGTTTCCTGATCGGTATGGATTTCTAATGTCGTTTCCACATCCTCCTGATCCACGATAGTAACGTCAAACACCTTACTGCCGTCTCCTAACACGCTGCCATCTGCCTGAGGTACCGTCTCTGCCCCGTTTGCAGCAGGGCTTTCTTTTTTGGTCTTGCCATTACAGCCGCCTGCTGTCAGTGCCATAGCCACAATCAGCACCATACAAAGGACGAATGACCATTTTCGTTTTTGGATTCTTTCTTTCATACGTTTCTCTCCTTTGATAATAATTCCCCTAAAAAACTGGCACTCGCAGCTATATCCTACCAAGGGGGTCTACTTTGTTCGGATATTTCGACTTGGCATCTTCTTTGTCCGCCTTCTCAGAGAAAACTCTCCAATGACATGTCCCAAAGTTGTGGCATTTGGTTAGACGAAGAGCAAAAACAGCTTGATATATGCCTCACGGCGACGGGCTCGTACAGGATTCTCACCTGTTTCCCCGAACAAAGCAATTTTTATCATAGTAAAGAAAACGGCTTTCGTCAAGTCCTACTTCAAACATTCTCCCATGACTTTCTTTAACAGATCCAAATCTACAGGCTTAGAAATATGCCCGTTCATCCCTGCTTCCAGAGAATTTTTCACATCTTCTGCCAGAGCATTGGCAGATACGGCAAAGATTGGGATATGCTTTAGATCCTCCCGTTCCATTCTGCGGATACGGCGTGTCGCTTCATAACCGTCTAGTACCGGCATTTGGATATCCATAAAAATCAAACCACCCTTCCGCAACCTCCTGCAGCCGATTGACTGCCTCCTGCCCGTTATATGCCTTTTCGGTCTGAATGCCAATCATCTCCATCAGCGCTCCCATAATCTCCATATTCAGTTCATTATCCTCTACGATCAGAACCCGTTTGCTGCTGTAAAATTCTGCCTTGGCTTCTTCTGTCTCTTCTTCTACAGCAGCAAAATCATCAGACACGACAGGCTCTTTTTCTTTGATTACCTTTAGAGGCAGCTCTATCGTAAAAACAGAACCCTTTCCTGGTTTACTTTTTACCGAAATGCTTCCTCCCATCAAATCCAACAGATTTTTTGTAATCGCCAATCCCACCCCTGTTCCGGCAATCCGGCTTGCCGTTGTATTCCGGGCGCGTTCAAACGGCAGAAAGACCTTTTTGATAAAATCAGGCTCCATACCAATCCCGGTATCCCTACAGCAAAACCGATAAGTCCGATAACCGTCCTCTACTGCCTTTTCTTCCGTCAATTCCAAAAAAATCTGCCCACCGGAAAGCGTATATTTGACGGCGTTCCCAATGATATTAACCAAGATCTGCCGAATACGAAACGGATCTCCTTCTGCCCATGTATGTTCTATGCAAATCGGCGCTACCTGCAGCGTCAGCCCCGCCTCCTGTGCCTGCGGCGTCATCAAAGTCAGAATATCCTCTAACAGCCCAGGAAACGAAAATTCTTCGTTTTTTAGGATTACAGAACCCTGTTCCACCTGCGACATATCCAATACATCGCTTACCAGACTCAACAGATGGGAGCCTGAAACCTTGATTTTTTTCAGACAGTCCCTTACTTTCGCCGTATCGGCGACTTGTTCTTCGGCAATCGTCGTCATACCTATGATAGCGTTTAACGGAGTACGGATATCATGCGACATATCCATTAAAAATTGTCCTTTTACCTGGTTCGCCGTATCGGCTCTTTCTAGCGCCTCCTGAAGCTCTTTCGTATGTATTCTGTTTTCATGCAGCTTTATCCAGAAAAAGGTAGCGGCAAACGCCAATATCACGCCAACGGCAAGCACGGAAAGGCTCATGGTTTTTTGCAGGATATGGGTAGCCTGCTTTGTAATCATGGACTCCGGAATAATAGAAACCATCAGCCAGCCGGAATCCGTTCGGAGCGGCTCGTAGCAAAACACTATGCCAATTCCCCTATCATAAAATTTTGCCCATCCATTCTTTCGGTTCTTGATGCTTTCCCGGAACATCTCCACCATAGCCGGATCGTTTCCCTGATCGGAAATCATATCAAACAGGTTAGAAAATGTTTTATTGCTGTTCCGATGCCTTGGGCGTACCATGACGTTTCCAGCCTGATCGACCAAATAAGAAAAACCGTTGCTGTTATAAAAAGAAAGCGTAAACTGATCTGCCACTTCCTTTGTCCGGTACTCTTTTACCAAAAAGGCAGTCGTTCCGTCTGCTAAGAATACCCTTACAAAAATATTGAACACCATTTCACCTGTCACACTGCTGATATGCGTATCCACAAGCCCCCGATCGGCAGTGGCGCTGCTTAGCGCAACATCTACCGTCCGATCAAGCCTGGTTCCTTCATACAATTCCTTTTGATCTTTTAAATAAAGCATTACATCCGGTGTATTTTCCCAATACAACGACAGCGCCTCCTTGTTCAGATCAGAAGAAAGAATGTTTTTCCATATGCCTTCTAAGAGCTTAAAATCTGCCTCTAACTGGATATTAATAGCATTTACTCCCTGATGCGTGCTTTCTGTAATCGTCCGTACCGAGCTATTCCATAGCTCGTCGTTTACCTCTGTTATAAACAGCCAGGTACCCCCTCCCAACAAAATAAGCAGTAAGAAAAGAACTATCCAAAATGCCCCTCGCTTTTTCATCTGCCTCGCTGCCTCCCCTCTCAGTCTGTTTTTTCTCCTGCCGCCTGTTGATCCAACCACTCCAGCAAGTCTTCTACATTTTCTCCTGTCAATATCCCGTCAGCTACATCCCCAAGCTTTTCCCAAATTGGAAGCCTTAGACGACTGTCCGTCCCAATCACCAATACCTCTGTTTGATAATAGCTAACAATATCCTGGATTTCCGTTAAAGGCGGTTCGTAAGCGATTCCCTTTAACGGGCTAAACGACGACTGGTTATCCGCAAAACGACGAATGTTGTCCTCCTGTAAAAAATAAGCCACAAATTCCTTTGCCATCTCCTGGTTCTCGCTTTTCGCAGAAACACCCAGACGGGAATCCAGATTGATCACCAATACAGCGCCATCCTCTAAAACCGGATACGGTACTACCTGAAAAGCAAAATCCGGCTCCATTCCCTTTACTCGTCCCGCCGCCCATGCACCCGTCAGCATAAAGGGCGCATTCCCCTGTATAAATTCTTCCAAATCATCCGAAGTTTTTTGTGTTTTCAACGTCTTCTTTGCATCTATATAGCCCTTTTTACAAAATTCCTCCGCCAGCAAAAACCCCTCCCGCAAGTAGCTGCTTAGCTTCTCTTCTCCTTTGCTGAGCCGTTCTAGGACTTCGTTTTGCTTTCCGTCCCGATAGATTGGATAAAATCCTTGTGCTAAAGCCAACGTTTTTAAAGAATTATCATGATTGGCAATCACCGGAGTAATGCCCTGCTCCACAAAATAATCACATGCTGCTTCCCACTCCCCTAGAGTACGTGGAATCTGCTGCCCGTGTTCCCTTAGCAAATCCAAATTACAATATAATCCAAAGGCAGATACCGTAGTAGGCACCCAATAAATTCGCCCGTCCTCTGCTTCCATTTGGCTCTTTATTTTATCGAAAAACGGAACTGTCTTTGCCAATTCCGTTAAATCTGCCAGACTTTCCCTTGCTGAAAAATCCAACGCAGTATCATGATCCACAATAAAAATGTCATCCAAATGCCCGGATGCCTCCCGCTTCCTTAAAGCTTCAAAATAATCTGCTCCCTTTAAGCTTTCATATAAAATAATGGTATCTTTATTTTCTCCCAGATAACCGATTATAATATCTTCAATCACTTCTACATTGGCTGTTTCGTATTTATTTCCAAAAAAAGTAAGAGTATGCTCCGGTGCTTTTCCAATCTCATAATTTACTACCTTGTTTTTCATCGCACAGCCGCCTAACATATCCAGCATAAAAAAAGCCGCCAATACCCCACTGATAAGCCGCAATCCCTTTTTTGCTCGTTTCCCTTTTTTCATTTCCTGCTCCTTTTGTCTTGCTGTCTGCAAGCTCTTTTAAAACTATACTACGATTTCTTAGGAAAAGCAATGAAAACCATTGAAAAAGAATTCCACAAAGTGGAATTCTCGCACCGAGCGCGGTTGTCTTACGGCAACATCTTCCATTTGCGCGAGTGTGCATCCCGCCCGGAGGGTTTTTTGTATGATAGGGAAGTTCGGAGAACTTTCCTATCATACAAAAAACAGCGAATTGCTTTATCTCTAAAACAAATCCACTGCTTTCCTGTTTGTGTTATGAAATTCCTGTCATTCTGCCAGTGGAGGCTCTCGCCTTTTGACGATAGTTTCCACTTTCTCTATAGTCTTAAAAGGAGTATCGAAATTTATGCCTCTACATATACCATCCCAAACGCCTCTGGTCCGATATGCGTCCCGATGGTAGCGCCAATCTGCAATCGCTCGCTCAGCCAGATACCTTCCTTTTCTACCCGTTCCTCCATCCGCTGGCAATTCGTTGTGCCAAAGGAATAGATTGGATAAACAGGAAACGCTTCGTTTCGCGGCTTTTCCTGCAAATGCTTTATCAGTTGGTTGACGGCTTTATTGACGCCCAGACATTTGCCTACAATACCGACTTTTCCCTCCTTGGTCAAGGTGATTACCGGCTTTAGGTTTGCCATTTCCCCAATCGCTGCCGCCGCTTTGCCGATACGACCGCCACGGCTTAAATACTCCAGCGTATCCAGCGCCGCGATCACTTTTACCTTCCCTTTTAGTTCCTCTAATCTGGTACAAATTTCCCCCGCTGTCACGCCTTCCGTCCGCAAACGGCAGGCATAATCCGCCAGCATTTTAATGGCACAAGTAGCAGTCTTAGAATCCACCAGATAAATTCCCTCATAGTCTGCCATTTCTTTAGCCAAAACCGCACAGCCATATGTACCGCTTAGTTCTGACGAAAGCAAAATACAAATCAGTTCGTCTCCTGCTTTCTTAACGGTTTGAAAAATATCCAGAAATTCCTGGGGAGACGGCTGAGAGGTCGTCGGAAAATCCTTGCTTGCCGCAACTAAACGATAAAACTCATCCCGTTCTAAGTTTACGCCGTCTATATATTCCTGCCCGTCCAAATGAATCGGCAGCGGAATCAGTTCAAGCTGCTTTTCCTTTAATTCCTCCATCTGATAATCTGCTGAAGAATCCACTAAAATTTTTATCATAATAACTCACTTTCCGCGATATCCGCAATCCGTCCAAACAAACGGACAATTTCCTCTGCCTGCTCTCTTCCTGCCTTTTCCAGCAGGGTATCGATCAACATAAGGATTTTTTTATGCTGCTGCTTGTAAACTTCTGCCTGTTCCAGATTCAAATGCAAAAAAATCTGCCTTTTATCCTTAGCAGAACGTTCCCTTTGGATCAGTCCCTTTTTCTCCATACTGCACAGAGTTCGGTTCATCTGTGATTTTAACATCCGCGTCATCCGGCATAGATCCGTAGCCGTCAGCTCCTGCTCTGGATGCTCGTTCTGGTTTTGGTAGAGCAGGTTACAGATCAACGCTTCCTTGTACGGCATTTCCGAAACCATTCGTTCATTATTGATAGCCGTCGAAATCCGCAGCCAATATCGTAACAATTCTTCATTTTTTTCTTTCATCTACCATCATCCTTGAGATCCGGGTCTTTGGTCAATATGATAGTTCACAATGTGAACTATCATATAGATCGGAAGAGCGTCGTGTAGGGAAAGAGTGTGTCAGTACGTGT
>CAJUFW010000026.1:0-788 GCA_910585655.1 uncultured Lachnospiraceae bacterium | reverse complement strand
AACTATCAAGAAAGTATCCTACACTATTTTATATTATTTGTCAAGGGTAGGATTACCATTCTCGCGAGTGTGTTTGTAGGATTTCTCTTTGATTATACATCAAATCCTTGCGTATAAGGTGGCAATTAAAATGATACAACCGTCTTGCCTTGAAATGCAAAACCATATTTTTGAATCCGTTCTTTCCGAATTCCCTTCGCTAATAAAGTAGCTTCCTACTTCTTCTCTTCGAGCTGTGCCAGGGCAACCTGTACGGTATCTTCTATAGAAGCTTCTTCCTCCATCTGCTGGAATACCACCTGCTCATCAAGGAAGGTCTGGATTACCCCTTCTTTCAGCAATACTTCAAACTCTTCTTTTACAGAAGCATCCGCCTCCCGGATTAAGTTTCCCGCTAGACTATTGCTGCTCGCATTCGCCCAATAAGGCATTGGGTTCTTTTTCTCTAACAAAGAAAGCTTCCAGTGTATCAACAACACGGAAGCTTTCTACTTAACTCTGTCCTATTTCTTTAAAAGTAACAATAGCAGCTCATATACGGATGATATAAGCTGCTAGTATGGCATAACCTTATACTCTTACTAAGTTTTTCCCTTCATACACTACTTCTTCGATTTCTTTCACTGTAGTACCTTTCTGTTCTGCAATCATTTCTAATGCTGTATGCTCAGACATACCAGTTTTTAAGAGAATAGCGAGTGCATCTACCACCCCTTCCTTTCTTCCTTCTTCCCTTCCTTCTTCCCTTCCTTCTTCCCTTACTCTATCACTTTCCAACCAAAATTTCC
>CAJUFW010000025.1:24238-27276 GCA_910585655.1 uncultured Lachnospiraceae bacterium | reverse complement strand
GTTACGGACTTTCACCGATTAGATTGCGCCCATACTGGGCGCACCAAAAAAGAGGAGACTATAGAACGAATCTATTGTCTCCTCTGGCTTTAATACCAGTACGCTCCTGGTATTTTTATGTTTCTTATTATTTCGCTTTCCTCGACGGTTCCGTAGAATTGTTAAGTTCAGAGCCGGATTCATTGGCAGTTCCTTCGTCTGCCTTGTCCGTGTCTTCCTCCTCTGCTTCTACGACGGTTATAACACATTTATCGAACTTGCCGTTGGCAATTTCCGCATAAATGGTGGTCGCTCCGACAGCCTTGGCCGTTACTTTGCCGGTGGCGCTTACGGTAGCAATCTCAGGATTGAGACTGTAGTATGCCGCGATTTCCGCCGTTGTGTTAGGCTTTAGTATGGCCTTCAGGCTTGTTTTTTTGTCAAGCTCCAATGTAAGTTCAGTCAGTGTCAGCTTTACGCTGATGGCTGGCGGACCGACCGTAACGTCGCAAGTCAGTATCGTGGAGGAACCGGCGCTGCTGTCCTTTACTGTCACTGTGATAGTGGCAGTACCGATACTCTTCGCTGTGATAACTCCTTTTTTGGAAACACTGGCGATTTCGGTATCGTCGGACTTGTAACTGACTTTTTGGTTTTCGGTGAGATTATACACTCTCAGGTTGAAGGTAGAGTCCTTTACCATGGACTTTGCCTGAACGTTCAACTTTGGTTCGGGAACGCTTTCCTCTTCCTCTGTTAGTACCGTCCCTGCGTGAACGGTGGTAGGCGCCACGACAGAGAACAGAAAAAGAATCAGGAGTGACAAACCGCACATAGAAACCAATCTGATCCATCTTTTCATATAGAATATCCTCCCAGATCAGCGAATCTTGATTACTATCCGCGTTCTTATTATAAGATGTATTTTTGTCAGAAAGATGGCAGGACAGAAAGGAATTTTTAGGTGTTATAAAATCTTAAAAAAATTATGCTCGTAATTGGCGAGGCTTTGTGCTATACTGTATAAGATAGACACGCAAATAACAGGGGGTGGCAGTATGCTTCATCCAGACAGAGTTCGTTTGATGACACGGATGACGATATTTGAAGAATCAGAAGAAGGGAAAAAAGCCCTTCGGATGAGTAAGTTTTATAAAAATGATTATGTCAGATGGGAACTGATGAAAACCATATTGAGCGTAACAATGGGTTATCTGCTGATTCTGGTTCTGATTGGGATGTATTATTCCGAATATCTGATTGCGAATGCGGTTACGTTGGATTATCGTGGGATCGGTATGAGGATTTTAGGGATATACCTGGTGATTCTGATCGTTTATGTCAGTGCGGCTCTGATTTGGTATTCCTATCGCTACAGCCGGGAACGAAAGAACCTGATGCGCTATTATAAGAGTCTAAAGCGTCTGCTTGGGCTTTATCAGGGCGAGCAAACTCCCTCCACAAAAGAAACAGACAGACAGGAGGTATCGGATCGATGATACAGTTACTGGTATGGAAGGATTGGCTGAGGAATTTTTACCGCCATTATGCGCGAATACTGCTGCCGATAGTACGGTTTTTGCTGGCGTTTGCAGTATTTACTATGATCAATGGACAGATTGGCTATGAGGCAAAGCTGACCAAGCTTCCCGTCGTGCTGGCGCTTTCCTTTTTTTCCGCCTTTATGCCTTCGGCTGTTTTGGTGTTGCTCGCCGCGGGCGCGGTTCTAATCCATATATATGCCGCTTCTAAGATGATGACACTGGTTTTTTTACTGGTGATTTTGATTTTGTATTTGATGTTTGCCCGTTTTGTACCGCGGTATGGCTGGGCGCTGCTGGCAGTGCCGATGCTCTATTATCTCCATATCCCATATGTTATTCCCTTGGTATTAGGGCTGGTGGCGACTCCGGTTTCCGCCCTGGCGGTAGGATGCGGTGTGGTGATTCATTACCTGCTTTTACTGATGAAGGAAACGGCGTTGATGGCAACCGGCAGTATGGGGATGGAAGATGTGCTGGCGATGTATACTTATGTATTAAAAAGTATTACAGGCAACCGCCATATGATGCTAACGATAGGAATTTTCTTTATTGTTATTTTTATAACATGGTTTGTCCGCAGGCTGCGAATTGCGCACGCGCATGAAATTGCGATACTAGTAGGCGTTGTAGCAAATATCCTTTTGTTTTTGCTGGGCGATTTGGTGTTGGATGTTTCAGATGAGCTGCTGTATGTGATTTTCGGAAGTCTTGGCTCCGGAGTCTTGGCGTTTATCATACAGTTCTTCCGGTTTACCTTGGATTATAGTACGGTGGAAAACGTCCAGTTTGAGGACGACGACTATTACTATTATGTAAGGGCAGTACCAAAGCTTAAAGTTACGACGCCGGAAGTCAATGTCAAGAAATTTACGGCGGGTACAGAGCCGGAGAGTCAGGACGAGTATTTAGAAGAAGACGAGGAAGAAGAGTTTCTTACGGGCAGATACAATGTGTATCCGGAGGATGAAATAGAACTGAATTTAGAGTTCGAGGAGTATTATGATTTAGAGCCGGAACTTGTCGGGGAAAAAAAGGAGAAAAAGGAAAAAAAGGAAAAGGACCGCCTTTAAGAATGATAAGAGGTCGGATAAGAACAGATAGGATGTAGTAAAATGGAAAATATCAAGGATTTTATCAACGATTATTTTACCTGGCTGTCGCCGCCTACGATCAAAGCCTCCGATATTTTGGAGATCGTGATTTTGGCGCTGGTGATTTACCAGGTGATCAAATGGATTAAAAATACACGGGCATGGACGCTTGTAAAAGGTGTACTGTTTTTAGGGATTTTTTGTATCCTTGCCGTAGTGTTTGAACTGGACGTGATTTTGTGGCTGATTAAAAATACCATTAATGTAGGGATTATCGCTGTTATTATCCTGTTCCAGCCAGAGCTTCGTAAAGCCTTAGAGGAACTTGGGAAAAAGAATATCGTTCCTTCGATTTTAAGCTTTGATGATAAAAACGAAAACAAACGTTACAGCGACCGCACGGTAGAGGAGCTGGAGATCGGAA
>CAJUFW010000025.1:4489-24228 GCA_910585655.1 uncultured Lachnospiraceae bacterium | reverse complement strand
GGTACGAGCCTCTTACGAGCTGGCAAGAACCAAGACCGGAGCGTTGATGGTGATTGAGAAAAACATTCTTTTGACGGAATATGAAATGACGGGGATTCCTTTGGACGCCCTGATCAGCAGCCAGTTATTGGTGAATATTTTCGAGCATAACACTCCGCTTCATGACGGGGCTATCATTATTCGAGAGGATCGGATTGTGGCTGCAACCTGTTATTTACCGCTTTCTGACAATATGGAGTTAAGCAAGGAGCTTGGGACAAGACACCGCGCCGGAGTAGGCATCAGCGAGGCGGCGGATTGCCTGACGATCATCGTTTCTGAGGAGACCGGAAAAGTATCCGTAACCGAGGAGGGACGCCTTAGCCGGAATTTGGATGCAGAGCATTTGAGAAAGCGTCTGGTAGCAGCGCAGATTCGTAGTAGCTTGCCGGAGACAAAAAAGAAGTTTAAGGGCTTAAAAGGATGGAAGGGAAGGAACAGACATGAAAAATAGATTGACATATAATTTAGGTCTGAAGCTGATTTCCTTAGTAGCCGCTATTATTATCTGGCTGATTATTATTTATACGTATGATCCGGTGGATACAGCAGATTTTACATTGGAGGTAACGATCCTAAACGAAGAGGCGATCACCTCCTTAAATAAAGTATACGAGGTGATTGAAGGCTCTACCGTGACGATTCGGGTAAAGGGAAATACGACTCAGGTCAATTCGCTCAAAGCTTCTGATTTTCGGGCGACTGCTGATATTTCCAAGCTTTCCCCAACGTATCATGCAAGCATTGATGTCGTATGTACCAAAACCAACAACGTAGAGATCAGCTTTTTGGGCAAAGTGAAGATGCTGGCGATCCGTTTAGAGGATGTGGCACAAAAGCAGTTTAAAGTAACCGTAGTTCCGGAAGGGACTCCGGCAGAGGGCTATTATGCGGGAGTGTCTACAACAAAGCCGAACCTGATCCAAGTAAGCGGAGCAGAATCCGCAGTCGAACGGATCAGTCAGGTCTGTGTGGCAGTAGATGTAGCAGACGCTACCGAGACTTTTACGACGGAAGCCGTTCCGAAAGCCTATGATGAGGACGGGAAGGAGATCAAAACCGGAAGTCTGACCTTTAGTAAAAGCCCGGTTCAGGTGACGACGACGATATATGGGACAAAGGAAGTCCCAGTGGAAATTATAGCAGAAGATTCGCCTTATAGCGGGTATCGTTTGGTAGGAATAGAATACGAACCAAAGACGGTGATTCTGGCAGGGGATGAAACGACACTAGAGGAAATCTCCTCGGTGCAGATTCCGGTGTCGATTGCAAATCGGATCACAAGTCTGGAAGAAACCATTCTGTTAGAAGAATATCTGCCGGATAATGTATATCTGACCGACCCGCTTGCTTCGGTCAACGTACAGATGGAGATTGTACGGCTGGCAACGAAGATTTATGAAGTGCCGTATGAAATGATTCAGTTGCGTGACGTAGACCAGGAAAAGTGGAATTATACGTTAGAGGACGGTGTTTTTACCGTAAAGGTGATGGGACTGCAAGAGGATCTGGATCAGTTGGAGGCGGTCGGGCTGAGACCATATGCAGAGGTCGGAGAGCTGTCAGAGGAAGGAAGCTATACGATTAACGTTCAGTTTGAGCTGGATGAGCGCTTTGAACTTCAAGACAGATCGGCGATAACAGCGCTTTTGTTGCTGCGTCCAGTACCTCCGGAGCAAGACGATGCGCCAGAAGACGACCCATCCGAAGAGGATAAAGAGGATAGTGGGAATCCTGGGGAAACGGATCCGGAGAAAGATACAAATGAATCAGAAGGAACAGATAAATCGGAGGTTGATACCGACCATACAAGCGATACCAGCGACGCGGGAGAGCCGGAGGACGAGGCAGACGCTGAGGAAGATACCGCTCAGACGGAGGATCCAAAAGAGAGTGTTCCGGCAAGCAGCCAGGCATAGTCAGATTTAGTCAGGTATCTGGATAAGCATAGGATGCAAAGAAACGCCAGAAAAACGATAGGAGGTGATAACATGGTAACGGACAAAATCATCATACAAAGTCCATTGGGTCTGCATTTGCGACCAGCCAGTGATTTGTGTACGGCTGCCATGGATTTCAAATCGCTGATTGAGCTGCATAAAGAAAACTGTATAGTAAACGCCAAAAGTCTGCTTAGCGTGCTGGGCGCCTGCGTTCGCTGCGGCGATGAAATAGAGATGATTTGCAACGGACCGGACGAAGAGGAAGCACTGGCAGCAGTCATGGCTTGCTTACGACGTATCAACGAGGAAGCAGGAAAATAAAAACAAGGTCATCTGCAGACAGAAAAAAGCTGTCTGTGAGAAATATAGCCGCAGTCGCGGCAGAATGAGAGGGAGTATATGTTAAATTATAAAAAATACCAGAGGAATCCGGTCGTAGATTTGCCGGACAGAAAATGGCCGAACGAGCAGATTAAAAAGGCTCCGATTTGGTGCAGTGTCGATTTGCGTGACGGCAACCAGGCTTTAGTGGAGCCGATGGTGGTAGAAGAAAAAATAGAGTTTTTTAATTTGCTTGTAAAACTGGGCTTTAAGGAGATCGAAATTGGGTTTCCTTCGGCATCCCAGTTGGAATATGATTTTCTGCGCCAGCTTGTAGATCGGAAGCTGATACCGGACGACGTGGTGGTACAGGTCTTGATTCAGTGCCGGCAGCATTTGATTGACCGCACGTTTGAGGCGATTGAAGGGATTCCAAACGTAATTGTGCATATTTACAATTCTACCTCCACTTTACAGCGGAACGTAGTGTTCCATATGGATAAGGAGGAGATTAAGCAGATTGCCCTAGAAGGGACGCGGATGGTAAAAGAGCGTGCCAAGCATTTTAAAGGCAACCTTATTTTGGAATATTCTCCGGAAAGCTTTACCGGGACGGAGTTAGATTATGCGGTAGAAGTATGCGACGCCGTAGTAGAGGAATGGGGCGGAACGCCGGAACATCCGGTGATTATCAACCTTCCGGCGACGGTCGAAATGACTACTCCAAATGTATTTGCCGATCGAATTGAATGGATGCATCGTCATTTTAAGAAAAGAGATAGTATTATTTTAAGCATACATCCACATAATGACAGAGGAACCGGAGTAGCGGCAGCCGAGTTAGCGCTTTTGGCTGGCTGCGATCGGATCGAAGGAACTCTGTTTGGAAATGGGGAGCGTACCGGAAACGTAGATATTACGACGATTGCCTACAATATGTTTTCTCAGGGCATCAATCCGGAACTGAACCTGGAAAATGTCAATGAAATGATTGAGATCAGCGAGCGTTGTACAAAGATTCCGATTCATGTTCGCCACCCATATGCCGGAAAGCTGGTATTTACCGCCTTTTCCGGATCTCACCAGGATGCGATCAACAAGGGTATGCAGGCTATGAGAGAGCAGAACAGCGAGATTTGGGAGGTGCCATATCTGCCAATCGATCCGTCCGATCTGGGACGGGAATATGAGCCGATTGTACGAATCAACAGCCAGTCCGGAAAAGGTGGCGTAGCGTTCGTAATGGATACCTATTTTGGCTTTAAGCTGCCAAAGGGGATGCACAAAGAATTTGCCGATGTGATCCAAAAGATTGCCGAGCGGGTAGGCGAAGTAGCGCCGGAGCAGATTATGGAGGAATTCCGCAAGGAATATTTAGAGCAAAAGAGACCGTATCATTTCAGAAGATGCCGGATCGAAGAAATTGCCGGGCAGGAGGAGCTTGCCTCCCATCAAAGAGAGGATACGGAGGTAACAGTCGTCTATACTGCAGGTGGTGAGGAAAAGACGTTTGTGGCAAGAGGAAACGGTCCGATTGATGCGGTACAGAGAGGCTTGCAGAAGGAAATCGGTGTCCAGATCAAAGTATTGGATTACAACGAGCATGCGCTCCGTTCCGGTTCTAATGCGCAGGCTGCTGCCTATATTCATATGATGAATGAGGAAACCGGAGAGGCGACTTTTGGCGTAGGAGTCAGCTCCAATATTACCAGGGCTTCGATCCGTGGTATTTTCAGCGCGGTCAACCGCTTAACGAAAAAATAAAAAGGATGAAAAGTGATTTCGCACGGCAAAATGGCTGTGCGGGAATGGGGAAATGAGCATGAAGGTTAGCATTATTACACCGTTTCACAGGGGAGAGGCTTATCTGCGGGATTGTGCAGAAAGCCTGCGGGCGCAGGAGTTTCGGGACTTTGAGTGGATTTTGGTTTTGGATCAGGCAGAGGAGGATATCAGCGCCTTACTACAAGAATTCCGCGAATCGTTTCCGATTAAAGTAGTATACCTGGAACCTGGAGAATCACAGACCCTGGCAAACGGCTCTTCTAAAGTTGCGGCAAAAGGGCTTGGCACAGCGATCGCCCGAAACCGTGGGATAGAGGAGGCAGAAGGCGAGTATCTTTATTTCTTGGACAGTGACGACTATTTGTATGAAGAGGCTATCGGAACATTGGTGCAGGCTGCCGAGGAAGAGGACGCCCAGGTAACATATGGAAAAAAGGTTTGGACTTGGTATACAAGAGCAGGATTTCTTTCTACGTTCCGACAGTCCGAGGCAGGTGATTCCGAGGGCGGCGAGGAGGAAGAGGACAGCGATAAAGGCGGCGCCGGAGACGAGGCAGAAGCGGAGGAGAGCAGCAACGGAGAGGAAACCGAGGAAAGCAGCGATGCGGCGGATGCAGCCGACGCAGACGCGCTCGATACGTTAGAATCCGTAGAAGAACAGCCGGAGCTAAGCCCGGAGGAGCAGCTAGAGCGCGCGAGACGGCGGACTGCCAAGCGCCTGATCAGCAAGCGGAGAGGAATCCGTAATATTTCCATACTGCATATCCTGATTCGGCGGGATCTGATCGAACAGTATCAGATTCGTTTTAACGAGCAGTTCCGTTATTATTCGGATTTGTCCTTTGTGGCAGAGATTGTAGAGCATGCCGTATCGTTCCGCCGGGAATACCATGCTTTATATATCAAACGAAAGCACGGAGATCCGATTCATTTTCCGTCTTTATCACAGGAAAAAAGCGGGCAGCGTTTCGATGAAATGATGGCTTCGTATGAACATGCCATTTCAAAGATTTCGGCGGAGGGGACGGTACGGGCAAGGATCGACCGTAAGCTAATCAACTATTATACCGGGTTTTTTGTTACCCGTATCCGCCGAAGCAGAAAGGATCATTGGCGCGGCGAGCGGTTTGAGCTGATGAAAAGACTGGTATCCGGGATGAGCCCGGACCGCTTTAAGCGGCTGAATCGTTATAAAAAGAAGTGTATTAAGGCGTTGTTGGCAGGAAACCGGGATAAGACGTATCGTCTGGTCAGCCGGAAGCTGGCAGTTAAAAAAATACGGCGGTTTATAAAAAAGCCGCAGGAAATTGCAAAGGCTTTATACATTCACTGGTTTTTAAAAATGCCGATCAAAGAAAACTGGGTACTGTGCGAATGTTTTTTTGCCAAGAGCTATGGGGATAATCCAAAGGGAATTTACGAGTATCTTTCTCAGGCATATCCGGGGAAATACCGTTTTATCTGGAGTCTCAATAAAAAAACGGAGGTGCCGTTTCCTCATAAGCGGGTAAAGCGCTTTAGCATTCGGTATGCTTACTATGTAGCGCGGTGTAAATATTTTGTATTTAATACCAAGCAGCCAGGCTGGATGCGCAAGAGGAAAGATCAGGTATTTTTAGAGACGTGGCATGGGACTCCGCTAAAGAGGCTGGCGTTTGATATGGAGGATAATTTCAGCGCTGCTCCTGGCTACAAGGCGCATATTTACAAGCAGACCCGTTCCTGGAATTATCTGGTGGCGGCAAATTCGTTTTCCTCGGAGATTTTTAGAAGCTGCTTTTTATACAATGGAGAAATGTTAGAGTATGGCTATCCGAGAAACGATATCCTGCACCGACCGGATCGGGACGAACTGGCGCTTTCCATCCGAAAAAAGCTGGGTATTCCTACCGATAAAAAGACGATTTTATACGCGCCGACCTGGCGGGACGATGAATATTATGCGGCAGGGCAGTACAAGTTTACGCTGAAGCTGGATCTGCCAAAGCTCAAAGAAGCGCTTTCAGATGACTATGTGATTTTGCTGCGGACGCATTATTATATTGCGGACAAGCTGGATGTGACGGGAATGGAGGGCTTTGCCTACAATTTAAGCAAATACGACGATATTGCAGATATTTATTTGATATCGGATATCTGTATTACAGATTATTCCTCCGTCTTTTTTGACTATGCAAACCTTCGGCGTCCGTTGCTGTTTTATACCTATGATTTGGAAAAATATCGTGGAATGCTGCGGGGCTTTTATATTGATATGGAAGCGACCGTACCGGGACCGCTTTTGTTTACGACAGAAGAGGTAATAGAGGCAATCGAGCATATAGAAGAGATCAACAGCCGTTACCAGGAGCGTTATGATGCCTTTTATGAGCGGTTCTGCGGCTGGGAGGACGGACATGCTTCCGAAAACATTGCCCGGAAAGTATTCGGTCTACCCGGTGGAACACAAGCAGACTGACTCGGTTCCAAACTGAGCTAAGGAGAAAATAGTTATGAGACAGGTTAAAAATCTGATGAAATACCGCTTCCTGTTGTTAGAGCTGGTAAAAAAGGATATCAAGCTGAAATACCGGCGTTCTTATCTGGGGATTTTTTGGACGCTGTTAGAGCCGTTATTGACAATGGTAGTCTTGACCATTGTCTTTTCCGGGCTTTATGGAAAGGCAGATCATACCTTTCCGGTCTATATCCTGACCGGGCGTTTGCTGTATACCTTTTTTGCCAACTCCACCAAAGCGGCGACAAAATCTATCCGAAGCAACGCGGCGATGATCAAAAAGGTCTATGTGCCGAAATACATCTATCCGGTGGCGACCACTTTGTCAAATTATGTGATTTTTCTGATATCGCTGTTGGTACTGGTGGTAGTCAGCTTGATATTAGGCGTTTATCCGACGTTTTACATCCTTGAGGCGGTAGTTCCGCTCACGATTATTTTGGTGATGACGGTAGGGGTAGGCTTATGTCTTTCTACGATGGCAGTTTTTTTCCGGGACATGGAATATCTGTGGGGAGTCATCCTTACGTTAGTGATGTATTGTTCCGCGATCTTCTACGAGCCGGATCGGGTGCTGCGGCAGGGCTATGGCTGGATTTTGGATTTGAACCCTTTATATGCGGTGATCGTCAATTTCCGGAATGCTGTATTTGGGAATCCTTTAGAGACCTTTTCCCTGTATTATTCAGCCGGGTTTGCGCTTGCGACTCTGCTGTTAGGGGTATTTTTGTTTTACCGGAAACAGGATAAATTTATTTTGAATATTTAGTGCTTGACTGCCGGTAGAGAGGTTGGTAAAAAGCCGGTGCAAGATTGTAAAAGGAATGAGGAAGATACAGATGAAGGTAAGTATTATCACACCTTTTCATAAAGGAAAAGCTTGTCTGCGGGACTGCGCGGAGAGCATCCGGGAACAGGAATTCCAGGATTTGGAGTGGATTTTAGTATTGGATCAGCCGGAAGAAGAGGTAGAAGGGATCGTAGAGGAATTCCAAAAGGAGTTCCCGATCCAGGTTCTGCGTTTGGAGCCTTCGGCAAAGCCAGGCGTATCCCAGCCGGAAGAGGACGAAGATGATCGCTGTGGAGTTGCCGCAGCCAGAAACCGCGGCTTGGAGGCGGCAAGAGGCGAATATGTGTATTTTCTGGACAGCGACGACTATTTTTATGAAAATACGTTAGGGCAGATGCTGCAGACTGCCAGGAAGGATACGGAGATTATCTACGGTAAAAAGACCGGATCCTGGCATGCTAGGGCAGGTTTTCTTAGTATGCTCTTAGAACAGCAGCAGGCGGAAGAGGAGAACGAAAAGGAAGGCGACGAAGACGGAGACGGCTATGAGGATATGGCGCAGGACGAAGCGGCAAATGAAGCGGCGGAAATGGCGGCTGTCGGAGAGACCAATCTGGAAAAATGGCTGGCTGGTAAGGCGCTTATTACAAAGCAGAAGGGAATTCGTAATGTTTCCGTGCTGCATATCTTGATCCGCCGGGAGTTCCTAAACCAGTATCAGATTCGTTTTCCGGAGCAGCTCCGTTATTATCCGGATCTGTCTTTTGTGGCAGAAACGATAGAACATGCAAAGACATTTGAGTTCGTGCCGGACGCCGTATACGTCAAACGTAAACACAGCGATCCGCTCCATTTTCCGGCTCTTTCCCAGGAAAAGAGTGAAAACCGCTTTGAGGAAATGGTATCTGCCTATGAATATGCGGTTTCCAAAGTGTCGGCAGAAGGCAGCGTGCGCGGCAGGCTTGACGGGAAGCTGATCAATTATTATACCAGTTATTTTATGAAAAAGTTCCGCCGGAGCGAGCATGAGTTCTGGAGGACGGAGCGCTTCGATCGGATGAGGAAGGCTGTCTCTGGTATTTCGCCTGCTCAGATAAAGCGATTGGACGGTTATAAGAAAAAGTGTATTCGTGCGTTACTGGCAGGCAGTCGGAAAAAGACTTATTGGCTGGTCAGCCGGAAGCTGGGCGTTAAAAAGATTGCACGCTTTATAAAAAAGCCAAGGGAATTTGCCAAGACGCTCTATATTCATTGGTTTTTAAAGCGTCCGATGAAGGAAAACTGGGTGATGTGCGAAAGCTTTTTAGGCAAGAATTATGCGGACAGCCCGAAATATATATACGAATATCTACAGAAAAATTATCCTGGGCGCTTCCGTTTTATTTGGGTGATCAATCAAAAAAGTAAGATTCCTTATAAGCATACAAAGGTAAAGCGTTTTGGACTGCGGTATTTTTATTATCTGGGAAGATGTAAATATTTTGTATTCAATATGCGTCAGCCGGTATGGATGAGAAAACGGCAGGGCAGTGTATTTTTGGAGACGTGGCATGGGACTCCGTTAAAGCGGCTGGTATTTGATATGGAAGAAGTGTATAGCGCAACGCCGCTTTATAAATACGAGGTATACCGTCAGACCAGAGACTGGGATTATCTGATTGCTGCCAACCAATTTTCTTCTGATGTATTTAAAAGCTGTTTCCTGTATGATAAAAAAATGCTGGAGTACGGATATCCGCGCAACGACATCCTGCATGCGCCGGACAGAGAAGAAAAGGCGGCGGCAATTCGCAAAAAGATCGGTATCCCGGAGGGGAAAAAGACGATTTTGTATGCACCGACCTGGCGGGACGACGAATATTATGGAAAGGGACAGTATAAGTTTACGCTGAAGCTGGATTTGGGGCAGATGCGCCGCGCCTTGGGCGAAGAATATGTGATTTTGCTGCGTACGCATTATTTTATTGCGGATTCTCTTGACGTGACAGGCGTGGAGGATTTTGCCTTTAATTTAAGCAAATACGATGATATTGCGGATATTTACCTGATATCGGATATCTGCATTACGGATTATTCCTCGGTTTTCTTTGATTATGCCAATTTAAAACGCCCGATTTTGTTTTATACATATGACCTGGAAAAATACAGGGATATGTTAAGGGGCTTTTATATTGATATGGAACGGGAGGTTCCGGGGCCGCTGCTGTTTACGACCGAAGAGGTCATAGAGGCGATCAAACGAATCGATGCGATTAGCCTTCAGTACCAGGAACGCTATGAGACATTTTATGAGCGATTCTGCGGATGGGAAGACGGGCATGCTTCGGAAAATATTGCCAAAGAGGTATTTCAGTTATGAGTAAGACAGTTTTGAAGGTAGATCAGGTAGGGATGAAGTTTAACCTGAATTCGGAGAAGGTGGACGATCTCAAAGACTATATTATCAAATTCCTCAAGCATCAACTGATGTATAAGGAGTTTTGGGCATTAAAGGAGATTTCTTTTGAAGTACAGGAGGGAGATCGCGTCGGTATCCTTGGCTTAAACGGCGCAGGGAAAAGTACGCTCTTAAAGGTAGTGGCAGGCGTATTAAAGCCGACGGAGGGCTCTGTGGAGATAAAGGGAAGCATTGTCCCGCTGCTAGAGTTGGGGGCAGGCTTTGACAAGCAGTATACCGGAAAGGAAAATATTTTCTTATACGGGGCGATGCTTGGGCATTCCAAGGAATTTATCCGGGAAAAATATGAGGAGATTATAGAGTTTTCCGAATTGGGAGATTTTATCGACGTTCCGGTGAAGAATTACTCCTCCGGGATGAAGTCCCGGCTGGGCTTTTCTATCGCTACGGTGGTCGAACCGGATATTCTGATTTTGGATGAGGTACTTTCTGTAGGGGATGCCAAGTTCCGCAAAAAAAGCGAAAAGAAAATCATGTCGATGATTGAAAAAAACGTTACGGTATTGTTTGTCTCTCATTCCTTAGAACAAGTACGGCGTGTCTGTAACAAGGCAATTTTATTAGAAAAAGGGCATATCATCGCACAGGGCGAAATCGAAGAGGTAGCGGCGGTTTATGAATCAAAGCTATTGTAAAACAAAGGATTATAAAATGGAGGTAAGACGATGAAAAAAGTAATTACGTATGGGACATTTGATTTGCTGCATGCAGGGCATATCCATCTGCTGCGTCGGGCAAAAGCACTGGGCGATTATCTGCTGGTCGTGCTTTCCACCGATGAATTTAACGCGCAGAAGCATAAACAGGCGTACCATTCCTATGAGGATCGGAAGTTGATTTTAGAAGCGATCAAATACGTAGACGAGGTGATCCCGGAGCTGACCTGGGAGCAGAAGATAAAGGATGTCGTAGACAATCAGATCGATGTATTTGTAATGGGGAACGACTGGGAAGGAAAGTTTGACTTTTTAAAGGATTACTGTGAAGTCGTGTACCTGCCGAGGACGGAAGGAATTTCCACGACCAAAATCAAGCATGATTTGAATATGGGGCAGTCCTGATGGAACGGCTGACAGGTTCCCTACGGCATAAAAAGTTGTTTTTGTTAGATATCGACGGAACGATATCCTTTGACGCAACGCCGATTAAGGGAACGTTGGATTTTATGGCAGAGGTCAGAGCGCAGGGCGGGAAATATATTTTTATCACCAATAATTCGACCAAAGGCATAGCGGATTATGTGATCAAATTTACCAAAATGGGCATTGAGGTAGAGGAAAGTAATTTTTTAACTGCTTCCTATGCGACGGCGCTCTATTTAAAAGAAAAGTATCAAGATGCTCTGCTGCATGTGGCAGGGACTGCTTCGTTTCGCCGGGAACTGGAAAGCTTTGGTCTGCGGATCACCGAAGGGATGGAAGAGGAAATCCGGGCAGTGGTAGTGGGCTTTGACAATGAGCTGACGTATGAAAAGGTAACGCGGGTTTGCGAGCTTTTGCAGACACGGCAGGTAGATTACCTGGCGACGAATCCGGATTTGGCTTGCCCGGTCGGCTTTGGCTATATTCCGGACTGCGGAGCCATCTGCGGGCTGATCGGTCAGGCAGTGGGACGGGAACCGCTTTACATCGGCAAGCCAAATCGGATTATGGTTGATTTGGCTTTGGAGAGAACCGGATATCATCCGGAGGAAACGTTGGTGATTGGGGACAGACTTTATACGGATATTGCCTGCGGGATCCATGCCGGAGTAGAAACTGCCCTGGTCTTTACCGGCGAGGCAAAGCAGGAGGATTTGGCAACTACGGATTATCCGCCGGATTATTATTGCGAGAGCATTCAGGATCTGTGGGAAGCGCTGAGGAGGTAGCAGAAATGGGACTTTTAGGGCGTTTCAAGCAAATGGCAAAGGGTGCAGTAAAAACGTTGATGGTAGGCGGATACCGGGTGATGCTGCCGATTCTTCCGGTACAGAAGAATATGGTGATATTTGACAGCAGCATCGGGTTAAATTATACCGGCAATCCGCGGGCGGTTTATGAACGAATGGTAGAACGCGGTCTGGATCAAAAGTTTCGCTGTATCTGGCTGTTTCAAAAAGGAAAAGCGCCAGAGCATCTTCCTGGTACAGCCAAGGTAGTACGTTACGGGCGTTTCCTTCATCTGTATTATATGTCGGTGGCTGCCGTCTGGATTTTTGATACCAGGCAGCCGAAATTTATCCGTAAAAAGAAAAACCAGCTCTATATTCAGACCTGGCACGGGACGCCGTTAAAAAAACTGGCGTTGGATATGGATTCCGTTCATATGTCAAGCAGCCATGATATTTTACAGTATCACCGGGAATTTACAGATAATACCAAAACCTGGGATTACCTGATTGCCCAAAATGTATTTTCGGCGGAGATTTTTCCGCGTTGTTTTGATTTTCATAAAAAAATGCTTTGTATCGGCTATCCACGAAACGATGTGTTGTTTGCCAAAAACAATCCCCGGGAAATAAAACGGCTCCGGCAGGAGTTAGGGCTTCCGGCAGGGACAAAAAAGGTTCTTTTGTATGCGCCGACCTGGCGGGACGATGAATACGATCCGGACGGAGTTTACCAGTTCCATCCGGCTCTTGATTTTACCAAGCTAAAAGAGGCTTTGTGTGAGGAATATGTAATAGCGGTAAAATATCATTATCTGGTGGGCGATCGTATTGACTGGAGCGGTATGGAGGGGTTTGTCTATCCGTTTAACGCGCAGGCGGAAATCAGCAGTCTTTATCTGGTGGCAGACGCTCTGATCACGGATTACTCTTCGGTTATGTTTGACTATAGTCTGCTGCATAGACCGTTGTATTTTTATACTTATGATCTGGAAAAGTACCGGGATGAGCTAAGGGGCTTTTATTTTGATTTTTTAGAGGAGGCGCCAGGACCGATTTCTCTGACGACAGAAGAATTGATCGGAGATATCAAACGGTATGGAACCAAGATCGGAGGAGAATTTATAAAAAAGGCAGAGGCGTTTTATAAAACGTTTCATACCTATGAGAAGGGAACCGCTTCGGATCAGGTCATAGAGGAAATAGAAAGCTGGCGGAATACAAAGGGAAAAAAGAAGGACAGGTGAAAGCAGGGATGGAAGAGGAACGGAATTTAAAAAAAGAATTGGGCTATCGGTTATACGCTCTGATCTATCGGATAAGCTGCCTGTTTCCGCTTCGCCAAAACCAGGTGTTTTCGATTATGACACACGATCCGTCGGAAAACGGCAACGTCCGCAGGCTGGAACGTTATATGAAAAAACAGCAGGTAACGCCGCCGTATCGCTTTACTTCCCTGACCAAAGGAGAGCGGAATCAGATGACGCAGACGGGAGGGCAGCAGAGCGCGCTGCTTTCCTTTTTTTTGAAAAAACCTTGGCAGATGGCACGAGCGGAATATATCCTGATGGACAATGCGTTTTTGCCAATGGCGTATCTTCATATCCGCCGCCGTACAAAGGTGGTACAGCTCTGGCATGGAACGGGTACGATTAAAAAATTCGGGCAGGATGCAACGAAAGGCTGGCTACATGAGAAAGAGCGTCGGATTAATCAAAATATTACTCATCTGATTGTCAATGCTCCGGCGTTGATAGAGCAATATGCCCAGGCTTTTGCTGTGCCGCCAGATCGTACTTATGCGACCGGGCTGCCAAGAACCGACGCGTTGATAGAACAGATCCGACAGCAGGAGGGTAAGGAAAAAAAGGAAGGATTGTTAGAAAGCTATCCGCAGCTATCCGGAAAAAAGCTGCTTTTGTATGCGCCGACCTGGCGCGACACAGAACAGGATGCTCCCCGGCTGCATGTGGATATCGAAACGCTGTGCCAGCATTTGCCAAAGGACTATGCCGTGCTGCTAAGACTACATCCGTTTGTAGCGGAGGCGTATGAAAAGCAAAACAAAAAGAAGATTGACCGATGTTGTCTGGTGTCGGAATATCCGGATCTGATCGAGTTGATGTGCTGTTCGGATGCCTTGATTACCGACTATTCTTCGATTATTTTTGACTATGTGCTGCTGAACAAGCCGATTTATTTTTGTACCGATGATTTGCAGGAATTTTCCGATTCCGGAAGAGGTTTTTACCAGCCTTATGAAAGCTTTGTTCCGGGACCGGTGACATCGGACGCCGTACATTTAGCGGAGCAGATCAGAACGGACTGCGCCAGTCAGGAAAAATGGCGCAGCCGCCGGGAAGAGTTTACAAAGCATTATTATGAAAAGCAGGACGGCAGAGCGGCAGAACGGATTTATGAGTTGATTGCAGAACGCAAATAAAAACGTTAGTAGGCGTTTTTATTGATAAAGCCTTTAAATACCGTCAAAAATAAAATTTTGATATCCATGCCCAACGTCCAGTTTTCGATATAGTACAAATCATGTTCGATTCGTTTGCGGATCGAAGTGTCGCCTCGATAACCATTGACCTGCGCCCAACCGGTAATACCAGGACGTACCTGGTGCTTAATCATATACCGTGGGATTTCTTCTTTGAATTTTTCTACGAAGAACGGGCGCTCCGGTCTGGGACCGACCAGACTCATATCTCCTTTTAAGACATTGAAAATCTGTGGCAACTCGTCGATGCTTGTCTTGCGGATAATTTTGCCAATCGGTGTGACGCGGGGATCATTACGGGTTGTCCACGCTTTTTTCTCCTGACTGGTATCCTGTACTTCCATCGAACGGAACTTATACATATGAAATTCCTGATTGTGCAGACCGATTCTCACCTGGGAGAAAATAAGTGGACCCTTAGAGGTCAGCTTGATGATAATAGCAACAATCAGCATCGGAATGGAAAATATAACCAGCATCATCAACGCGCCGACAATATCCATCGAACGTTTGACAAATTTGTTCCAGCTATTGGAAAGTGGTACATTACGGATGTTGATGACCGGAAGCCCGTCCAAATCCTCCGTATGCGCCGTGGTAGGGATTACGTTTTGATAATCCGGAACAAACTGGGTGTGTACGCCGGATTTTTCACATATCGAAACAAGACGCTCCAGCGCGGTATATTCGTCTAAGCGAATCGTAATGGCAATTTCATCAAATAAATGTTCTTTTAAAAGCTTTTCGAGTATATGCGTATCACCCAGCACCGGAATCCCTCGATAAACGGTTCCTTTGTGAACCGTATCGTCTAAAATCCCATAAATATGATAGCCCCAGGAGGGATTGGAAAGCATCCGGTCAATATAACGCTCTGCCGCGCTGCTGTATCCTACAAACAGGATGTGCTTTTGGTTAAAGCCTTTTAGACGCAAAGTATTTAAAATCTTCATCAGGACATAGCGAAACAGCAGTGAGGTCGTCGTATTAAACAGAAAAAAGGTAAAAATAAAAGTACGGGAAATATTGTTTTCCTTGAGTAAATAAAGTAAAAAAGGAAATGCTACGATCCCGATCAAGTTGGCTTTGATACAGTTGCCGAACTGATGACGCAGCCGTCTTTGGCGCATCGGGGTATAGTGCTGGCAGTTATAATAAATGATAAGATAAGCCGGAATCAAAGCCAGCAGAAACTTGGAATAGCCCGAAAAAGGATACCATGCTCCGGTCTTTGGCGGGAACAAGGTAAAGCGGACAAAGTAGGAAAGGGCAAAGGAAAGAAAGATCAGCATGGCGTCCAATATCATATATAAACGGTTTAAGGCTTTTTGATTTTCTTTTATCATAGTGTTCACATCCTTATATAATCTATGGCAGTAAGGTGTCTTTGGTCAAATGGTTATGACCAGTATACTATACCTGGTTAAATTATTCCATTAAAAATTTCTTACGAAACAGGAAATTCACACACTTTTCACAAATGATGGCTAAAATAAGCTAAAAAAGGATCAAAATCGAAAAGAAAAACGGGAGGGAGTCCGGCATGGATAAGAGAAGAAAGCGGGAGCATCGGGTTTTGTTGGTGTTGGTAAGCTTGTTTGTTTTGCTGCTGATCGGGACAATGACGGCAATCGGGACATTCGTCGTTCAGGGAGTATTCCATCAGAAAGAAGGGTCGGCGGCTCTGCCGGAGCCAGGCTATGCAAGACTGGAATCCACAAGAACGGTAGCATGGGATGAGTCCGGTGAGGTCTTGGATTTATCTGGGATTGTCGATGAAGTTATGCCATCAATCGTTGCGATTACCAATATGACTACGACAAAATATTACAATTTTTTCGGCTCCTATGAGCGTGACAGTGAAGGCAGAGGCTCCGGGATTATTTTTGAGGAGACGGAGAAGGAGCTTTTGATTATGACAAACTACCATGTGGTAGAGAATTCCAAAAGCCTCCAGATCACCTTTGAGAATGGGACGATTGTGGAGGGCGGCATTAAGGGAACAAACAGCAGCTCCGATTTGGCAGTCGTGGCAGTACCGCTTTCCGAGCTGGAAGAAGAAACCAGAGAAACGATTCGAGTGGCACGGCTTGGGAATAGCGAAGCCTGCCGGGTAGGGCAGATGGTACTGGCAATCGGCAACGCTTTGGGGTATGGGCAGTCTCTGACCGTAGGCTACATCAGCGCAAAGGATCGTCCGGTGTTGGTAGATAACAGGGAAATGGTGCTACTTCAGACCGACGCGGCGATCAATCCAGGCAACAGTGGCGGCGCGCTTCTCAATATGCAGGGAGAAGTGATCGGAATCAATTCGGTCAAGTATTTAGACGAGAAAGTAGAGCGGATGGGGTATGCCATTCCTATGGAAAAAGCTTTGCCGATTATTGAGAGCTTAAAAGGGCGAGAAGACGTAGGAGAGGAAGAACGCGGCTATTTGGGAATCCGTTATGAAGAAGTATCGGAGGATTTAAACCAGTTCTATCAGTTTCCGTATGGTATTTATGTAACAGAGGTGCTGCAAGGAAGCGCTGCGGATAAGGCAGGTATTTATGTCCGTGATATCATTACGGTAGTCAACGGGATAGAAGTTATGGATAAAAACACTATGCAAGACTGTATGAAAGGCTACCGAATCGGGGAAGAAATCACCCTGATGATAGAACGATATTACCGCGGACGCTACCATGAAATCGAGCTTACCGTGACGTTAGAGGGATTACCGGAGGAATAGGAAACTTTGTTGCAAAATTTCAAAATCGGGCTTGATTTTTTAGTAATCTCGTATTATAATAGGCTTGTGTTAAGAGTTTACCCTTCAAGAAGAATGGTAACATTCTCCTCCCTTTAGGCAGATAAACTCGAATCACACACTATATAACCCCTTATTAATTATTTATACTCCCCTCATCGAAAAGAGACCAGCTCCCCTGGTCTCTTTTCACAAGTCAAACAGAATCATACATATAGTTAGGAGATCAAAATGGAAAAACGAACGAAAGTCTTTTTTAGGATGTTGCTCCTCTTGTTGTTGGTAAGTGGAATCAGTAGCTTTTCTGCTTTTTCTCTTCAGGCAAAGGCGGCTGAGCTAGAGCGGCAGGAGGACGAGTTAGAGCTGACTGAAGAGGACGTAAAAGAAGGGAGGCTTCGTATTCCGGCAGGTATTTATAAACGGATTTTAATTCGAGGGAATATCCGCGATGCGGCGATCTATATGAAAGATGTGGTAGTGGAGGAATACATGTCCTTATACGGCGGGACGGAAAGGAGCATCACCGTAATTTTATCCGGAGAAACCGATATCCGTAAGCTGATTGCCAGAAGAAATGTAACGATTACGTCCTTAGACAGCAAGCAGCATATTATAACGGTGTCTGTCCGGGATGCGGTAGAAGTACGTTTATTGGCAAATGTCGCAAATTACAGTATGCCGACGGGTGTGACCGGAGTCAGAAGCGAGCTGTATGGGAAGATAGATGCTTTGGTAGATAAAGGGGAAGGAAATCAGCATTGGGCATATTCCAGGATTGAAAAGGCAAAGCTCGAAGGAAAACAAAACGTATTGGTGGCACAGGCTAAACTTGGGAAAATTTATCTGTTCGGCGAGGGAAACCGGGTATCGGTACGGGAGGACGTAGAACGGGTGACGATAAACGGAACCCATGTGGTATTGTCAGTAGATGAAGAGGAAGCCAGAGCATTGGACGTGCGGGTAACAGGAGGTACCTGTAAGCTGATTCGACCGGAGCGTTATGAGAAGCTGTCGGATCAGAGCGAGCAGATCAATACCAAATCCTGTAAGACTTTGTTTATCGGAGATTCTCATACAGAAGGTCTTTATACCCGCGGCTATTTGAAAAAGGGAATGGACGCGCTGTTTGGACGTGGAACAGCGGCGCCGAACTGGTATGTAAAAGGAAGAAAATATTTGGATTACCTGAACCGTCTGGCGGATTACCAGCCTGAAAAAATCGTATATTTATACGGCGTCAACGGGATACAAACAGAGTCCAACATCGACTACAGCAAACAGCTTTTAAAAAAGTTGTTGGAAGAATATCCGGACGCGGTGATTTATGTTCAACGGGTATTCCCGGTAGGAGATAACTATGCCGGAGTAGACGATTATCAATATGAGCTGTTTAATAAAAACGGACGTTTGAATATCGCAGATTTTAACGAAGAAATGAAAAAATTCTGTAAAAGCGACAGTAGGCTTTTGTGGACGGATACGACAAGCGGGCTGATTGACAAAAACGGAAATCTGGAGCGTGGGCTGACGGACGATGGGCTTCATCTAAATGATGCTGGCTATAAAATCTGGTGGAACAACGTCAAAGAAGCAATTGAAAAATAAACGATAAAAAGCAGTGTATAATTTTAAAAGATCGGCAGATACTATCCCTGTAACCATAATTCAATGAAATTAGGAGGTAGTATCATGCCAAATAACAATTACAACGACAAGACATCCAACCATTCTCAGAACAGCTCCCAGAATAATTCCCAGAACAGTTCCCGGAATTGCTCTGAGAACCATTCTCAGAATAAGAATCAAAACAAGAGCCAGAACAGCTCTCAGAATAAGAGCCAGAACAATTCCCAGAATTATTCTGAAAACAGCTCCCGCAACAGCAGCCGTTAGTTTGAAGACAAATGGCTTAGCGTGAAAATTTTATCAGGAACAAAGGAAAGAAGAGTCGTGTACAACGGCTCTTCTTTTGCGTATATTATATAGTAAGAAACGAAAAGGAGCATCAGTATGGGAATGGACAGCATATCGCCGAACGAGGCGGTTTCTTATATTGGAAAAAACGGTGTGTTATTTGTGGATCTGCGGGAGGCAGAGGAGTACCAGGCGGGGCATATTCCCGGAGCCGTACGGATGGATCATGAGGTTCTTCTAAAGCGGCGGGAGGAGCTAAAACGCTATAAAATGGTGATTCTATACTGCGAGAGGGGAAACGCCAGTTTGCTGGCGGCAAGGGAATTGAGGAACTTACCTATTGAAATCCGCAGCATTGCCTATGGAATGGGAGGCTACCAGGGACCGCTTAGCCGAAATCGTCGGAATCGATTTTAATTGACGTAAGGGCGTAGGTAGCGTATGATGAAAGGGAATCTGAAAGCACTTTAAAAGAGAAAGAGAGGAACCGGCAAATGAGTAAGCTAGAGCTGATTGCGCCATGCCATTTTGGGCTGGAGGCAGTATTAAAACGGGAAATTACGGATTTGGGCTATCCCATCACCAGCGTAGAGGACGGAAGAGTGACCTTTTTAGGAGAGGAAGAAGCCATTGCCAGAGCCAATCTGTTTTTGCGGACAGCAGAACGGGTGATGCTAAAGGTAGGAAGCTTTCGGGCAGAAACCTTTGACGAATTGTTTGAGGGAACGAAGGCGTTAGAATGGGAACGGTATATTCCGGCAGACGGAAAGTTCTGGGTAAAAAAGGCGGCTTCGGTAAAAAGTAAGTTGTTTAGCCCTTCCGATATCCAGTCGATTATGAAAAAAGCAGTAGTAGAGCGGTTAAAACAGC
>CAJUFW010000025.1:0-4479 GCA_910585655.1 uncultured Lachnospiraceae bacterium | reverse complement strand
GCTCTTCCGATCTCATGTAGGATGGTTTTCCGAAAGCGGGGAAAACTACCCAATCCGCGTATCCATTATGAAAGATCAGGTGACAGTAGCTTTGGATACTTCCGGAGAATCGCTGCATAAAAGGGGTTATCGAAAATTTACGGTAAAGGCGCCGATTTCGGAGACATTGGCGGCGGCTCTGATTATGCTGACCCCGTGGAAGGCAGATCGGATTCTGGTAGATCCGTTTTGCGGCAGCGGGACGATTCCGATCGAAGCGGCGATGATGGGGATGAATATCGCTCCGGGATTAGAGCGGGAATTTACCGCAGAAGCTTGGGGGAATGTAGCGCCGAGAAAATTGTGGTATGAAGCGGTCAGTGAGGCGCAGGATCTGATCAATTCCGAAGTTGAATTGAGGTTACAGGGATATGATATAGATGAAAAAGCACTAGAAGCGGCTCGTGCCAACGCCAAGCTTGCCGGTGTTGAGGGGCAGATCCACTTTCAGAAAAGAGATGTACGGGAGTTAAGCCATGCTAAAAAATACGGCTTTATTATTACAAACCCGCCTTATGGAGAACGATTAGAGGACGAGGAAGCCATGCCGGAGCTGTACCGTACTATCGGTAAAGCCTTTTCCGGCTTGGATTCCTGGTCCTGGTATATCATTACAGGTTACGAAGACGCCCCTAACTATATCGGTAGACCGGCAGACAAAAACAGAAAGCTTTATAATGGTATGTTAAAGACTTATTTTTACCAGTATTTAGGACCAAAGCCTCCGAAACAACCGGTAAACGTCGCCGCCTCCTATCAGGCTAGCGGCAACGGGTCGTAATCCATTCAAGTATATCGTTGGTAATAGTATCTTTGTCCAGCTCATTTAACAGCTCGTGGCGATCCTGCGGGTAAAGCTTACAGGTAACGTCCGAGTAGCCATGTTTTTGATAAAAGCGGGAGAGAAAAGTAATTTGTTTCCCATAGCCGCCGACCGGATCACAGTCGCCGGAGAGGAAAAAAAGCGGAAGCTCCCTGCGGGTATGCAGCATTCCTGACCGGCGTCTGGCAATGGCAGAGAGCTTGATCAGGTCATGATAAAAGCTGGCACTGCAAAGAAAGCCGCAGTAAGGATCGTGCAAGTAAGCGCCGACTATCTGGTTATCCCTGGTCAGCCAGTCCATCACAGTACGGGTGGAAAGTTTTAGATACTGCCTGTTTTCAAAGAGAAGATGGTTCATAAAGGAAGAGCGATGCTCGGCACCCAAAAAGAGACTGACCAGACGGCTGACCAAAAGACCGGAGGCAATCACGGCTTTGGAAGGGCAGGTAGAGCCACAGATCATAGCGCCGGAAAAGGCATCGTCCTTTTGGAGAACACAGCGTGTTACCAAAGAGCCCATGCTGTGACCGAAAATAAAATAAGGCTCGCTCCGTTTGGTCTGACGGATAAATCCGGCGACTGCCCGCGCGTCGTCGATTAGCTTTCGGTAGCCCTTTGAGGAAGCCAGATGCCCTAATTCCTCCAGCTTACAGTCCGTTCCATGACCGCGGTGATCGTAGAGATAAACGTCAACGCCGTTATCTGCCAGAGTCTGCGCGAATCCCAGATAGCGTTTATGATGCTCTGCCATACCATGCAGAACCAAAAGCGAAGCACGAGGAGCATCGTCGCACAAAAAGGCGTATAGTTTAGTCAGATGGCCATCCTCTTGGGAAAGCTCAAATACTTGCTGCTGCATAGAAATCACACCTTTCGCAAAAAGAGAGGTTTTATAGTGATAAAATACCCATTTATACTTGATTATATCATTCCTGAAGAAAAAAAGCAAAGAAATTTCAGACGGAATATTGTAGAAAAAAGCAGCATGGTATATAATGACGGTGGGAGCAAGGAAATGGCGGTGGAACCGTCTGGAAAGACAGGAGGATATCGGTGAAGCGGCGAATACAAAAGCAGACTGCCGGAATCGGAGTAATCGTAGTGTTAGTAATCCTGGTATGGTCGTTGATTCTGTTCCGCCAGCAGCAGGAAAGCCTTCCGGCAATGGCGATGGAGGATCAGGAACAAGAAGAGACGTTCGGTATGCAGGAAGAGGCAGAATCAGAAGAGGGAACAGACTATGTTTCTTTAGAGGAGCTGCTTGGAAGCCGCTATCTGACGATACGAAAGACCAGAGAAACCTCAGACGAAATGACGTTAAGCGAGGATTTTTTACACAATCGTTTGGAGCTGCTACTTTTGGGAAGCGAAGGCTCTTTTGAGGAAACAAACGACTGGATAGCAGAGACCACAGAGAAGATAGAAGCCGCCGGCAGCTTTGTAGAGGGAGTGGAGGCTTTTTACGATACCAAAAAGGAAACCCTCTCTCTTTCGATTACCTTTGATCATCTGTATGTTCCGTTTTTATACGAGGACGAGGCGTATTATTACCTTGCGCTCAAGCGTCCCAGAGAAGTATATGATCGGATTGTAGTGATAGACGCCGGGCATGGGGGCAAGCATCCCGGAACGATGTCTCCGGACAAGGACTATGCAGAAAAGGATATCAATTTAGCGATTGCCTTAGAGTTAAAAAATTTTCTGGATACCAGAGAGGATATCAAAGTATATTATACAAGGCTGGAAGATGAGACGGTATATTTACGCCCGCGGGTAACGCTGGCAAATGAAGCAGAAGCAGATTGTTTTATCAGCATTCACAGCAATGCGTTTTGGAACTCAAACGTTCATGGAACAGAAGTGCTTTATCGGGAAGAGGAATTATCGCCTAAAGGAACCATACAAAGCAGGACGGGCATTACCTCCAAGCAGTTGGCTTCCATCTGTTTAGAGGAAGTTACCAGTCTTCTTCAGACAAACGATCGGGGAATCTGGAAGGATGAGGAAACCTATATTCTCAAACATGCCCAAGTACCGGCTGCCCTAATTGAAGTTGCGTTTTTGACGAACGAGGAGGACTTAAAGCTGCTTTGCGAACCGGAAAGCCAAAAACAGGCTGCAAAAGGGATTTATGAGGCGATTTTAAAACTATATGAAAAAGAGGATGGAGGAGAACCATGAAGCTGATAGTGGCGACAGGAAATGAAGGAAAAATGAAGGAAATCAGGATGATTTTGGCAGACAGCGGGATCGAAGCAGTATCTTTGAAAGAAGCCGGAATCGAGATAGAAATAGAGGAAAACGGAACTACTTTTGAAGAAAATGCCCTAATCAAAGCTAAGGCGGTTGCGGGCTTGTCCGGGCTTGCAGCGATGGCGGATGATTCCGGGCTGGAGGTAGATTATATGGATAAGGCGCCGGGAGTTTTTTCGGCTCGTTTTTTAGGGGAGGACACTTCGTATCGGATCAAAAACCAATATATCATCGACCAGCTTGCAGAAGCGAAAGAGGAAGAACGGAGCGCCCGCTTTGTCTGTGCGATTGCGCTGGTATTTCCAGACGGCAGGAGCTTGACGACACAGGCGGCGATAGAAGGCTTTATTGCCAAGGAAGAACGGGGAGAGGGTGGCTTTGGCTACGATCCGATTTTTTACCTGCCGGAATATGGAAAGACAACGGCAGAGCTGCCTCCGGAAGAAAAGAACCAGATCAGCCATCGCGGAAAGGCATTGCGTCAGATGAGGGAGCTGTTAGAGAAAGAGGAAAGCAAGAGGGGAAAACAGGAATGAGAGTCTTGATTGTAAGTGACACACATGGCAGACACAGCAATCTCGAACTGGTGCTGCGTCGTGTCGGAGAGATTGATATGATGGTGCATTGCGGAGATGTGGAGGATGGAGAGGATTATATCCGTTCTCTGGTAAACTGTAAGCTGCATATGGTTCGAGGAAATAATGATTTTTTTTCTCAGCTTCCAAGAGAAGATATCTTCCAGATAGGAACGTATCCGGTATTTCTGACACATGGGCATACGTATCATGTAGGAATGGGTATAGAACCTTTGAAAAATGCGGCGATTGATCGAGGTACGGCTATCGCGATGTATGGGCATACGCATCGACCCCTGATCGATCAGACCGGCAGTGTTACTATAATCAATCCGGGAAGCCTGTCCCAACCGCGCCAGGAAAATCATAAGCCTTCTTTTATTATGATGGATATTGATCGGTTTGGATTGGCACATTTTGCTTTGAATTATTTGTAGGCAGCCGGGTTTTTGCCGGGAAATCTGCAGGATTTCCAGATATTCGTAAAAAATATGGCAGAAAAGAAAAAAAGTAGTTGACAAGAGCGGTATCATCATATATAATATATCATGCGCTGGCAGGGAAGAGATATTCTTCTCTACTGGTAAAATAGATATATCGGGGTGTGGCTCAGTTTGGCTAGAGTGCTTGATTTGGGATCAAGAGGTCGCAGGTTCGAATCCTGTCACCCCGATTTTATTATGGCTATTAGTTCCTGTTATAGATAGAACCTTTGACAGAGCTGATAGATATTATGCGGGTGTAGTTCAATGGTAGAACACTAGCCTTCCAAGCTAGATACGTGGGTTC
>CAJUFW010000024.1:22835-28702 GCA_910585655.1 uncultured Lachnospiraceae bacterium | reverse complement strand
TGGACGTGGATGACTTCCCAAAGATATCGGAAACAACAGAATCTAATGCAACATTACAAACAGTAAGAGCATTCTGATATTGATTCTTTTCACTGGAACGGCAGGAAGCAAGCTTGTAACGATAGCAAGTGTATTCCCTGAGAATACGGACTTTCTTACAAGGGATATAACTGCCTTTGACAAGTCCAAGATGGAACAAATCTCCAAGCCATTTAGAATCTTTGGCATTATCTTTGTTGCCTTTCATTGCCTTTACCTATTTGGGATTGGCAATGACAACATGGATTTCATCTTCCAGAAGGTGAAAGACAGGAATCCAGTATTTACCTATGGATTCCATACAGATATCATGGCAATCATTGTCGAGAAGCCATTGACTGAACTGCCACACAATAAAACAAAGAGCTTTAACAATTCTTAATGTACGGATTCGTAATACCGCTTATTTGTGCTTGAAAAGGCAGAACCTACACTGATTAGTATGCTGTCTAAAACGAAGAAAGTTGTTACAACTCCTCCTCCCGTGCTTTGTAGTGTAGCTTCTTGCAAACTATTTTACAGCACAACGTAGAGGGTTGAAACACTTTTATTACTATTTGTGCCATCAACTGAAAGGCGGCGGAATGGAGATTAGTATGGAGAAAATAGTATCGAAAATAGCGGCATTGGGAGTACCAGGATTAGTGCTTTTCATTGCTATTTCGGCAACAGGATTGACAGGAGCGGCAGCAATAACTTCTGCGCTTGTAGCAGTAAGATAGGAAATTAAAAAGGTGAAAAAATTTTTGTCTCATACTTGACATAAGCTGACGGAAATGGCAGAACCGCCATATGTCGGACGGTATGTACGGTGGTGTGAGAGGAGAGAGAAAATCTCCTCCATTTGATTCATAGAAAAACCATCTGAACTTTCTTATGATACAAAAGAACCTCCGGACAGGAAACTTTTCATAAATATGGTACGAATTTTCATTCAGATTTGCCCAAAGTGAAGAAATATACCTTGCAGGAATTGTTTTTTGAACTTATAATAAAAAGAAGATCTGGTAAAAAGTTTTGCAGGTGAAATGCTGTGTGGCAATACAGAGCCAGATTGAAATATGATTATAAAAAACGGGAGGGTTTTTACCAATGGGACGTAATTATTACACCATAGCAGAAGTCACAGACTATGGACCATTTATCACCAAGATTATTTTACCGATGCCATCTGTCGTGAAGGCGGATGCCGTCTGCAAGAATTGTTTTAGCGTATATGTAGAACGTAAGGATCGGAAGGGCAACGTATTGGAGCTTCCAAAGAGCTGGATGGCACGTGACGACAAGGAACCGAGCCAGGGCTATGTGGAGATCACAGACGCGTATCCGTCCTGTTTTTATGGCAACCGCAAGGAAGAGGCGGAATATGTGACGCTGGAAATGAAATATGGACCGCTTTATACGTTATCGGCAGCGATTTCTGCACCAAACGGCGTCAATGAATTTGTAATCAGCGATTACCGGATTACCCAGACGGCAGCGATTGAGGCAGAAGGCGGAAAAATCAGCGGTCTTGTCTATGATCTTTGTGCAGGACGGCGGATGCCGTTAGCGGACGAGTTCCGTCATGGTCGTTCTTCTTATGAACTTCCGTTAAATTATGGATATTTTGTACCGCAGACCGGAAACGGAAAGAGACCTTTGATTATCTGGCTGCATGGTGCAGGAGAGGGCGGACAGGATCCGACCGTTGCTTATGCAGGCAACAAAGTGACCAACCTGGCAACCGAAGAGATTCAGAAGAAATTTGGCGGCGCTTATCTGCTCGTTCCGCAGACTCCGACGTTCTGGCTGAACGATGGCAGCGGACAGTATGGTAGAAGCGGTAAGTCGATGTACACGGAAGCCTTAAAGGCTCTAATCGATGAGTTTATTGAGAAGAACGATGCAGCGATCGATCGCGATCGTATCTATATCGGCGGCGATTCCAACGGCGGTTTTATGACCATGCGTATGACTGTAAATTATCCGGACTTCTTTGCCGGAGTATTCCCGGTATGCGAGGCTCTTTATGATGAACGGATTTCCGACGAGGATATCGAACATATCAAAAACGTACCGATTTGGTTTACGCATGCCAAAAACGATCCGGTCGTAAAGCCGGAGGAAACAGTTGTACCGACCTATGAGCGTCTGATTAAGGCAGGGGCAAAGAACGTTCACTTTACCTTCTGGGACAAGATTACCGACCTGCACGGACTGTTCGTGGATGAAAAGGGCGAGCCATTTGAATACATCGGTCATTTCGCCTGGATTCCGATGTTAAACGATGACTGTAAACTGGATTATGACGAGAAACCTGTCGTAGTAGACGGGAAGGAAGTTACGCTGCTGGACTGGCTGGCTTTACAGCATAAATAAAAAGGCTATATAAATCTTTTTTTCTACAGGGAACATCTTATCTGCGTTGGATAGGATGTTCCTTTTTACATAAAACAACCTTTGCCAAAACAGAAAGGAGGATGATGCGTCTTTCACCGCAAAAGAGAAGTGGAGGGCGTATCTGGCAAAATTTATGAAAAAATCAAGGCATTTCACGATACTCATTTTATTAGTTGGGCTGCTTTTGTTAAGTGGTTGCGGAGAGCGACAGCATAGGGAACGCCCAGAAAAGATACCGCTTTATTTAGATGTACGCGGATTTCGAGAGGAACTAATGGAGCGGATGGAAGAAAAGCCGATTTATAACCTGAAAAATCTGCTTATTACCAAAGAGTCTTTGTTATCTTTTAAATATAATGAAAAAACGATATTTCCTACAGGAGATCGTCTGGATTCGGATATTTCTCCCGAAGAGCTTCTGGAACTGGCTAAAAATCCAGGGCTGGGAATCCGATCCCTGCATGAACAGGGCTATACAGGAGAGGGGATAACCGTCGCTATTATCGATCAAAACATGTTTTTAGACCACCCGGAATTTGCCGGAAAGGTTCTTAACTATCGTGATTTTGGCTGCGATATGGATAAGACGGGAAGTATGCACGCTCCCGCTGTCACCAGTTTGTTAGTCGGAGAAACCATCGGGACGGCTCCTGGAGCAAAGCTGTATTTTGCAGCCGTACCAACTTGGAAATGGGACGCCGCCTATCCTGCCGAGGCTATGGATTGGATCGTAGAAGAAAACGAAAAGCTACCAGAGGGAGAGAAAATCCGCCTTGTCAGCGTCAGCGCCGGGTTTGGTAACGGAGAGTTTTCCAATGCAGAAGCATGGATACAAAGCAGACAGAGGGCAGAGGAAGCAGGAATTCTCGTTTTGGATGGAGATTGGGAACATAGTATGTTTTCAGCCGCCTATTTTGATACTTCGGGCGATTTGAGCTGGGAATCCGTTGAGTGCCTGATTCCGGGGCAGCCGAACTACTCGTGGGAAGAGCGGAGAACACAGAGGTTGGCAGGCTATGAAGAGGATAAATTGTTTGTTCCAATTTCTCCTCGTACTGTGGCAGAACAATATTTTGAAGATGATAGTTCCTATCAGTATTGCGGTTATTCAGGAATTAGCTGGGGCATCCCCTACGCAGCCGGAGTGTTGGCGATGGGATGGCAGATAGCACCGGAAAAAACCGGAGAGGAAATGGCTGCGCTCTTAATAGACACTGCTTATCAGCAAAATGATATGAAGTTTATTTATCCGGAGGCGTTTATTGAGGCATTGTTAGCCGAGCAGCAGTAGTATGTGAGGTTAGTATTCTTATATGGAAAAGAAAGTCGAAAATTGGTATAATAATCTCACTAAAAGAAAAGGATGGATATGGAAATGAAAACAATGATAAAATGCGGTATGCTTTTTTCGGCTGTAGATGAAAGCGTACAAAAGGATGTTGCCATTATCGTAGAGGGGAATCGGATTGAGAAGATTTGCCCGGTCAGTGAGGCAGACAGTACAGATGCCACGATTCTTGATTTATCCGATAAATTTGTCATGCCTGGTCTGATTGACGGTCATGTGCATGTCAGCATGAACGGAGAAGCAAACAGCATGGCAGAAATGCCGTTTCTCAAGCTGGGAGACGTCGCCTATCGTGCGATGCACTATGTAAATGCGGATTTGATGGCGGGATTTACGACAATCCGCTGTGAAGGGGATCCTGGCTTTGTGGATATTTCCTTGCGGGATGCGATTGCAAAAGGATTGGTGGTAGGTCCGCGTATGCAGTGCAGCGGCATTGCTCTTTCCTCGACAGGCGGACATGGTGATTATCATTTCAGTCCGGACATCAAGGGTGGTGAATTTTCTGCTATCTGCAATAGCCCTGACCAGACAAGGGCAGCAGCACGTTATACCTTTAAACATGGTGCGGATCAGGTAAAACTTATGGCGACAGGCGGGGTTATGTCCAAAGGGGACGAGCCTGGCGCCTGTGAGATGACTTTTGAGGAGATGAAAGCTGCCTGTGAAGTGGCACGCTTCCGCGGTAAAACTTCCTCTGCCCATGCACATGGAGCCGAGGGCATTAAAAACGCCATTCGGGCAGGTATTACTTCTATTGAGCATGGAATGCTCATTGATGAAGAAGGAATAGAGATGTTAGTAGAACATGGCACTTATCTGGTGCCAACGATCATTGCTGCCTATCGTATTATTCAGTATGGCAAAGAAGCAGGGATTCCGGACTATGCGGTAGAGAAGGCAAAGATTTGTCTGAAAAATCATGCAGATCATCTAAAGGTAATGGTAAAGAAAGGTGTAAAAATTGCCTTTGGTACGGATACCGGCACCCCATACAGCCACCATGGGGAGCAGGCGTTTGAGTTTCAGCTTATGTTAGAGAGCGGGATTCCTGCCGCCTACTGTCTGCAGGCAGCTACGAAAGTAAACGCTGCTTTAATCCGGCGTGAAGAGGAATTAGGAACCATTGAGGTAGGAAAATTGGCAGATATCGTAGCCTTTTGCGGAAATCCACTGGAAGATGGGATGAAGAGCATGATGAATTGCTGCTTTGTAATGAAAGACGGCGTAGTGTATAAAGGGTAAGGGCAAATCATTTGTATTTTTATGTGGACGTGGAAAGTAATGCCCGCAGTTGCTCTAATCCGGGTTGTAGGATATCATGGTTCTTGTTTTTCTATATTGCAAATGATGATATCCAACATCTGTCTTGGCGTAACTACATAAGGCTTTGCGGGAAAATGTTTGATATTTCCAGTAACGAGATAGGTGTCTTCGTTTTCCCTTCCTTTTACCACAATCTCATAAAAAATGATATCTTTTGGATCAGGAAGGAGAATATTCATTTTTGGGGCATCTAAATAGATTCCAAGCTGGTTTATTTCTGTGAGGATAGTGTTAATAATCTCTTCGTTTAGATGGAATTTGGGGCGGCTTAAAACATTCTGATATTCTTCCATAATAGATTTATTGAGTAAAGGAAGAATTGTTCCATTAAATACAAGTTCCATAATAGTTCCAGGAACAGAATTCCATTTAAGCATAGCAGAGACAAGAACATTGGTATCGATAACTGCATAATATTTCATAATACCACCTTACTTTCTTGCTTCGGATATTTCCGCATTAATTTCCTCTAATGTCATATTATCTATGCCATGTTTGGCAGCGATACAACTGGCGGCTTTCATGGCTTTGATGCCCTTACTTTCAGAAATATCATCTACTTTCATACTAAAAGGGACGCCATTTTCCTCTACCAGACGGAAGATACACATCCGAAGATAGGTAGGCAAATCAATACCGAGCTTTTCACATATGGTTACTGCTTTGATTCGGGCTGTTTCTTCTGTACGAAATTGTACTAAAGTATTTGCCATAATGATTCCTCCTTTTTGAGTTTTATAGTGTTATTATAACAAATTATGATGACAAATGC
>CAJUFW010000024.1:0-22825 GCA_910585655.1 uncultured Lachnospiraceae bacterium | reverse complement strand
CAATCGACTGATTGATAGAAATTTATCATCGTCTTATCTGCTATACATATGAGTAATAGAAGCTATTTGGAATAAGTATTTGCCATTTACCGAAAGGAGGGGTATAATAAGTTCTGTTTGCTTTGGCAAAAGCTTTAGCAAACGGAAATTAGTGAGAGGAAGTTGATATCATGCAAAAGGATAAAGCACTGACGGTTTTGACAGACGGTCCGGTAGGAAAGCGGATCATCGCGTTTGCGATTCCGTTGTTTTTGGGGAACCTGTTTCAGCAGCTTTATAATACGGCAGATTCTTTGATTGTCGGGAATTTTTTAGGGAGTGAAGCCTTGGCGGCAGTCAGTTCTTCCGGAAATCTGATCTTTTTGATGGTCGGATTTTTTAACGGGATTGCCATGGGAGCGGGAGTTATCGTAGCTCGTTACTATGGGGCGAAACAGTTTGACAAACTGCAGACGGCAATACATACGTTAGTGGCGTTTGGGCTGGTGGCAGGTCTTTTGCTGATGTGCCTGGGAATGACGCTTACTCCTTTTATTCTGCGCTTGATGGGAACGCCGGAAAATGTGCTGCCGAATTCTATCGTTTATTTTCGTACTTATTTTGCAGGTTCTCTAGGCTTTGTCCTTTACAATGTATTTATGGGAATCATGCAGTCGGTTGGAGATTCCAGACATCCGTTGATGTATTTGATCATTTCTTCTTGTATCAATATTGCTTTGGATTTGCTGTTTGTCGGAGTATTCCGGATGGGAGTCGGCGCGGTAGCGGCAGCTACTGCCATTTCCCAGGCAACCAGCGCATTGTTAAGCTTTATCCGATTATCTCGTATCAAAGCAGAGTATCAGATTATCGTAAAAAAGATTCGATTTGATAAAATCATGTTAAAACAAATCGTTTCCTATGGGCTCCCGGCAGGTATCCAAAATTCGATCATTTCTCTGGCAAACGTAGTAGTGCAGTCCAATATCAACGCTTTTGGCGCAGCAGCGATGGCAGGCTGTGGGGCTTATTCAAAGATCGAAGGGTTCGGCTTTTTGCCAATTACCTGCTTTGCCCAGTCCCTGACGACCTTTATCGGGCAAAATTTGGGGGCAGGCAAATACGACAGAGCAAGGAAGGGTGCAAGGTTTGGAATTCTCTGCTCGATTTCCATTGCAGAGATGGTTGGTATTGGCGTCTATCTGGCAGCGCCGTACCTGATTCGGCTTTTTGCCGAGGAACCGGAGGTCATTCGTTTTGGCATGACCCAGGCAAGAACGGTGTCGCTGTTCTTTTTCCTTTTGGCATTATCCCACTGTATGGCAGGGATTTTCCGTGGAGCGGGCAAAGCAGTCGTGCCAATGACCGTTATGATGGTTTGCTGGTGCGTGATTCGTATTACCTATATCACGGTAGTAATGCGCTTTGTGGATGTTATAAACGGTGTATTCTGGGCATATCCTCTGACCTGGAGCCTTAGTTCCGTTATCTTTTTGATTTATTTTTTGAAAGCAGACTGGATGCACGGGTTTGAAAAGAGAGGATAAGAGGTAATCTGCTGCTGGCTTAATCTTATTTTGAGTGATAGGCATTGCAAGAACCGCAATGATAAAATCTATGAAATGAATATTTCCACATCAAAGCTGATATAATGGTAAAAAACGAGCGGAAGCGAGAAGCATATGGGACAAAATCAGCGAGACGGGGGATGGCAGGGAGAGAGTAAAGAGGAGAGGAACAAAATAGCCTATTTGCCCGTTCAAAAAGCAGCTATCAAACATAGAACGGAGAGGCTGCAGGAACAGAGCAGGCTGCGGGGAGATAAACATAAGGAATCTGTGTTACGGGCGATTGACAGCCATAGCGGTCAGGGAAGCTATGCGACGGAGGCAGGGCAGAGTATGACATGGAGCCAGAAAACAGAGCCGGATCCGGAATGGCAAGCAAAGGAACAAACCCGAAGCCTAGTCGATCGGAAAAAGAGGACGAAATCCTTTGGACGAAGAACGCATCGAATCAAACTAAACAAAACGGCTTTTCCAAAGCGGCGGACAGGAAAGGGAGAACGAAGGGAAACAGACAGCAAAATGCTGAAAGGAAAGGCAGTCGGAATCAAACTGGCGGCAGCGGCAGCTTGTTTGCTTTCTTTGTTTTTTCTGGGGAGGGGAATCGGTGTTGTAACACAGGGAACGATTCCGACCGCTGCCAAACTTTTAGAGCAGAGCGACAACTGGGGACTGGGATTTGGCGCGGAAGGCGCGCAGCCTACCGGCAACGTTTCGGCTTCCGAGCTGGCGCAGTATGGAGCCTGGTATGTAGGAGACGCAAAGGAGAAAGTGATTTATCTGACCTTTGATGCCGGGTATGAGAATGGAAATACCGAACCGATTTTAGACGCCTTAAAAAAGCACAATGCCCAGGCGACTTTTTTCGTAGTAGGGCATTATCTGGAAACAGCGCCGGAACTGATTAAACGAATGGTAGCGGAAGGACATACGATAGGAAATCACACCTGGCATCATCCTGATATGTCTTCTATTTCTTCCAAAGAGGCTTTTTCTGAGGAAATGAAGATGGTAGAGGAAGCGTACAAGGAGCTGACAGGAGAGGATTTAGTAAAGTTTTACCGTCCGCCTCAGGGAAAATATAACCTTGATAATTTGAAAATGGCGCAGGAACTGGGGTATCAGACTTTTTTCTGGAGCTTGGCTTATGTAGACTGGTATCAGGAAAAGCAGCCGTCTCATGAAGAGGCTTTTGAGAAGCTGACCAAACGGATTCATCCGGGGGCGATTGTCTTGCTGCATAGCACTTCCAAGACAAATGGAGAAATTTTTGACGAATTACTGACAAAATGGGAAGAAATGGGCTATACGTTTCGACCGTTGTCTGAACTGGCAGAAAAGAGCGGCAGTGTCAGCAGTTCTGCCAGCACTGAAGCAGAAAGTCAGGGAAACATAGATATTTATTCCGGAAAGCAGAAAGAAACAAAAGGAGAGGGAAAAGGAGAGGACGGCGGAAAAGTAACACAGTAAAGATAAAAAAGAAAAATTTGATTGACAAGACCTAAGAGAACACGTATGCTGGTTTTATCAAGAGACAGTAGCGTTTAGACTACCATTTGATAAAGGAGAAGGAGGAGAGGCTTTTGGCAACAGTAAAAATCGGAATGGCGCAGATGTCGGTCGTATTTGGAAAGCCAGAGGAAAATTTGACCATGATGGAACGTTTTTTAAAGCTGGCTGCGGGAAAGGCAGATATTGTGGTATTTCCGGAATGCTGTGATTTGGGGTGGGGAAATGTGGAAGCTCCTGCGCTCTGTCATCCGATTCCGGGAGCGACAAGCGAGGCTTATTGCCGGCTGGCAAAGCAGTACCATCTATGGATAGCGGCAGGGCTTACGGAACGGGCAGGGAAGAAAACCTACAATGCTGCCTTATTGATATCGGATAGCGGGGAGATTTGCCTGCATCACCGGAAAATCAATGTACTGACCGGAGTAGAGGACGTTTATGAGATTGGGGATCGGCTGGGAGTGGCAGACACGCCTTTTGGTCGGGTGGCTTTGGATATCTGCGCAGACAACGCAGAGAGCAGTATGGTATTAGGAGAGGCGTTCGGACGGATGGGAGCGGATATTTTACTGTCACCGAGCGCCTGGGGCGTTGCCCCGGACCGAGACTTGCAGCGGGACGTTTATGGAGCAGAATGGCACAAACCGTATTCCATACTTTCTAAAAAATACGGTATGGCTATTGTCGGAGTAAGCAATGTCGGCTATCTGGAAAACGGTACTTGGGGTGGCTGGCGGGTAATAGGGAACTCAATTGCCTATCATGCGACAGGAACGCTTGCCGCTGTACTTTCCTGTGGGGAAACGGCAGAAGAATTTCGTGTGGTGGAACTGGAAACAGTAACGCATACTAAAAAGGGAACCGAACTGGCTGCTTATGTCAGCGGCATGACAGAACGCTAAATTTAAGAACGCCCCTCCGGGACTCTCCCGGAGGGGCGTTTGTAGGTTATTCTGCCATAGCAGTTTGGATATATTCCAGCTTGCTTACGGATACTTCATAAGCAGTACGCTTTTCATATTCGGTTTCACTTAATTTTTTCTGATATTCCCGGCTTTGGATACGACCCCAGACCTGAACATGACTACCTACGGAAAAACTGTCTGCATAGCGGGCGTTCCGTCCCCAGCAGATGCAAGGGATATAATCGGACTTCCCATAAGGACGGTTGACCGCTAAAAGGATATCAGCAATTTCACGTCCTAACGGAGTTTTGCGGTAAATCGGAGGCTTACAGATATAGCCGTCCAGGAAAATATAATTTGGCTTAATATCCGTTTCAGCGACCTCTTCTAAAAAGGACATTTCCCGGACAAATAAGGAGAGAACCAGACGATTCCGGTTTTCCTCATGACGGTTGTAGGAGCGGAACTGGCCATGAACGCAGATTTCCCTTCCTATGTAGTTTTCTTTGACAGGAAATAGCCGCTCCGATACCATAATCGGTATCAAATCAACGGAATCGCTAAGACGTTCTACCTCGACGTCGCACAGATAGAAACCTTCTCCAAAAACTTCATGACTGAATACAAATGGGCTTGCGAGCTTTCCTGCAATACTTACTTGGTTATTTTCAAACATTTTATCTGTCATATTGTATGACTCCCTTCTTTTATCTGAGTTAAAAATAGCTGTTACTATACATATATATGCCGGTTCCAATAATAAAATACCATATATTTACACCAAATGATAGAAGAAAGTTTCGACAAATTTAGCACTTTAGCAATTCCAGTTGAGTTTGGCTGGATTTGCTTCATCTGGAAGCATAACCAGACGGAATTCTTCTAGCATCGTCTGTAATATTTTTGCGGCTTCCTGGTCATAAACAGCGGGGGGCTTATTAAGACCGAACTGCTCATAGACAAGCGCCGCGGCGGCGTAAAAGGTAAATCCTAAGGCGTTGGTCGGGGTCTGGATGGCAGCACAGGCTGTGGAGACGGCGCGGGCGGCAGCCTGAGCAATCGGCTGTCCGTCCAAAGCCCTGGCTGCCTCTGCGGCAGTTTTTAGAAAGGGTTTGGCGGCAGAAAGCGTCTGCGTTCCGTCTAAATATCCCAAAGCTGCCGTAACGGCGTTAGAAAAGCAGGTTTCTTCGGGAAAATGGCGTTTGCAGATGGTAAGAATCTGTGTCTTGGCATAGGTAACAGCCCAACGTGCCAGCGTGGTTTTACTTTGCGTGTTCATCAGCTCCATCAGAGCTATAACGGAGGGATCTTTTGCAGAACCCAACATTTTTCGTAGCTTTGCCATAATTTCTCTCCTATGTAAAATTTTTAGGTCTTTTTTAGAGGCTCGGCTATGATTATGCCACAGAATGCTCAAAAAGTAAATAAAAGATTCTGGTTGCAGAAAATGATCCTCTCGTGTAAGATGGAATTAAGAGAAGGAAAATTATTTTAAGATAAATAATTAAGGAAGGTTTGGTTATGGTAACATTAAAGGAAGTAGCAGAAGCGGCGGGAGTATCACCGGCGACAGCTTCCCGGATTTTAAATCAGGATACGACGTTGAGCGTGCAGCCGTCAACCCGGAAAAAGGTATTGGAGACAGCAAAAAAAATGCAGTATAATAAGCTGCCGAAAAATCCTGTCGAAATAGGGCAAACGCTCGGTTTGCTGCAATGGTTTTCGACTATGCAGGAAATGGAAGATACGTATTATCTTTCTATCAGACAGGGGATTGAGGGATACTGTCAGGAGCAGCGAATTCCTTTAATCCGTACGTTTAAACAGGATTTGAATTATGTAGAAGTATTAAAGCAGGCGGATACCATTCTTTGTATCGGAAAATTTTCCGGGCAGGAGGTAGAGGCGCTTTGCTCGTTGACCAGACGAATTTTATTTTTGGACATGCCGACAAGTCAGGCAGCTTGTGTGACGCTGGATTTTAAGCAGGCAGTGACGGACGCCCTGGAATATCTGGTTCAGCTAGGGCATCGAAGCATCGGCTTTTTAGGCGGAATAGAATATTTGGACGAAAAGGAACAGGAGCAGTTTCCCGATCAGAGGAAAGATACGTTTATCCGTTATTGCAAAGAGCATGACATCTGTTATGAAACTTATATGTACGAAGGTCGCTTTTCGGTAGAATCCGGTTATCAGATGATGCGTATACTATTGGAGAAAGAAACACGTCCGACTGCTGTTTTTGCAGCGAGCGACCCGATTGCAATAGGAGCGCTGCGGGCGATGCAGGATCAGGGGCTTAGGGTTCCGGAAGATATGTCGATTCTGGGGTTTAATGATATTAACTTGTCTGCATTTACAACGCCGCCTCTTACTACGGTTCATGCGCCTTCCTGTGAAATGGGGCAGTATGGAGCAGCTCTGGTGAGGATGCTTTCCGATTTGGAAGCATCTGTGCCGATGCGTATTCAGCTTCCTTGCAGGCTGGTAATACGGGAAAGCTGCGGGAAACCACGGGAGTAATTTAGTAATTTCAACAGTATATTTTAGTAATAATATTTAAAATATTTAGTAAATCAATCTTGACATTTTAGTAAAATTAAGATAAACTAGGAGTTAGTAAAAATAAAGCGGGCTTTTATCGGGAGGTCGAGAGTGTGAAACGAGTAGAGGAATGGAGAAAGGCGTTAGAAAGCGGGGAATTTGATCGGCGTCTGGAGGAGTTGTATTTGGACGTACGCCAGATTCCGGCTCAAAAAGAGAGATATCTTTCTTTATTAGAAGCTTTTAGGGAGCAGTTCGGGGAGCTAGATGTAGAGGCGGAGTTTTTCAGCGCGCCGGGAAGAAGCGAGATAGCCGGGAATCATACGGATCATCAGCAGGGCGAGGTACTGGCGGCTTCCGTTAATTTAGACGCGCTTGCGATAGCGGCGCCTACCAAAGACAACAGGATACGGATTGTTTCCGAAGGCTATGGAGAGATGGAGCTAAAAGTCGGAGACGATGCGAGACGGGAGGAAGAGAGGGGAACCTCTCTGGGCTTGGTTCGCGGAGTACTGGCTGCTCTAGGGCAGCAGGGCTATACGAGCCAGGGATTTGTGGCTTCCTTGACCAGTAATGTCCTAAATGGGGCGGGATTGTCTTCTTCGGCAGCTTTTGAGGTGTTGATTGGGCATATTGTTTCCGGGTTGTTTTACCAAAGTAAGATCGATCCGGTTTTTTTGGCAAAGGCAGCGCAATATGCGGAAAATGAATACTTTGGGAAGCCATGTGGGCTGATGGATCAGATGGCTTGTTCGGTTGGCGGGATGATTCACATTGATTTTGCGGATAAGGAGAATCCGTTAGTCAAAAAGCTTCCGCTCCGGTTTGCTTCTTATGGATACAGCCTTTGTATTGTGGACACAAAGGGGAATCATGCGGACTTGACGGAGGACTATGCGGCGATTCCGGCAGAAATGAAGGCAGTCGCGGCGGCGTTTGGGAAAACCGTTTTACGAGAGGTAGCAGAGGAAGCATATTTTTCCGAATTGCCAAAACTACGGGAAACATTTGGCGATCGCCCATTGTTGCGTGCGTTTCATTTTTTTGCGGAAAACAGACGGGTAGAAGAGCAGGCTGCCGCTCTAAAACAGGGAGACTTTCAGAAGTTTCTCGGACTGGTACAGGAGTCCGGCGACTCCTCTTTTCGGTTTTTACAAAATGTTTACAGCAACCAGGACGTTCAAAACCAAAGTGTGTCGGTAGCTTTGGCAGTCAGTGAAGCGTTGTTAAGAACAAAAAGTGGCTGTCATGGTGTCTGCCGGGTGCATGGAGGCGGCTTTGCCGGGACGATTCAGGCGTTTGTAGAGGATACATTTGTGGAAGAATACCGACGTGGGATAGAGGCGGTATTTGGCAAGGGCGCCTGCCATATATTAAAAGTACGGGCAGATGGCGGGACGGTTTGTTTTCCAGAGGAAGGAGCAGAGGCTTTATGAAAATATTGGTATTGGGTGGAGCCGGTTATATCGGTTCCCATACGGTGTATGAACTGATAGCTGCCGGAGAAAAGGTGGTGATTGTAGACAATTTAGAGACGGGACATAGAGAGGCTGTTCATCCGGACGCTGTTTTTTATCAGGGAGATCTGCGGGATCTGGCATTTGTCGATCGGGTGTTAGATGCAGAGTCTGATATAGACGCAGTGATTCATTTTGCAGCGAATTCCCTGGTGGGAGAGAGTATGACAAATCCTTTGAAGTATTATGACAACAACCTGTGCGGAACCAAGGTACTGCTGGAATCTATGGTAGCGCATGGCATAGACAAGATCGTATTTTCTTCGACGGCGGCAACGTATGGAGAGCCGGAGCGCGTACCGATTTTAGAGACCGATCGGACAGAGCCGACCAATCCTTATGGAGAGACAAAACTTTCTATGGAAAAAATGTTCCATTGGACGGGACTTGCCCACGGTCTGCGTTTTGTATCCTTACGGTATTTCAATGCCTGCGGCGCGCAGAAAGACGGGCAGATCGGAGAGGATCACGCGCCGGAAACGCATTTGATCCCTTTGATTTTACAGGTGCCGAACGGTCAGAGGGAGACCATTTCGATTTTTGGTGATGATTATGACACGAAGGACGGAACTTGTGTGCGCGACTATATCCATGTGACTGATTTGGCGCAGGCACATATCCTGGCGGTAAACTATCTGATGAAGGGCGGAAAAAGTGATATCTTTAACTTGGGCAACGGCGTGGGATTTACGGTCAAGGAGGTCATCGAAGCCGCCAGAAGAGTAACCGGGCATCCGATTCCGGCAGTCGTTGCCCAAAGACGGGCAGGGGATCCTGCCAAACTGATTGCATCCAGCGAAAAGGCAAGGGAAATTTTAGGCTGGAATCCGGAACATGCAGAGCTAGAGGAAATTATTGCCAGCGCTTGGAAGTGGCATAAAGGGCATCCAAATGGTTATGCGTCTGCCGGTAAGGGCAGCGGCTGTTTTTAGAAAGGATTAAAAGCCATGAGGGAGAACGATTGTATAGGAGAGTGGATTATTAGGCTGGCACAATACGGCATAGAAAAGGGATTACTGAAAGAAGATGACCGGATTTATATGGAAAATAGTCTGGCAGATCTATGTGGGTTGACTGAACTGCCCAGGATACTGCCAGAAGAAATTTCGTTTCCATTGGAGCGGATTTTGGCAGAGCTGTTAGACGATGTGTGTGCGCGTGGCAGAATAGAAGATACGGTAACGGCAAGAGATTTATTTGATACAAGACTGATGGGGCTTTTGACGCCGCGTCCAAGCGAAGTAAGAAAGGCGTTTTGGAATGCTTATCAAAAGGATCCGAAGGCGGCGACCGATTATTTTTACCAGTTAAGCCAAAACAGCGACTATATCAGGAGCTATCGAATCAAAAAGGATCGAAAATGGACCGTAGAGTCTCCCTATGGTGTGTTGGATATTACCATCAATTTGTCCAAACCGGAAAAAGACCCTAAACGGATTGCCAAACTGGCAGAGCAGTCGGCAACGCTTAAAGAGCATTCCTATCCTTCCTGTCAGCTTTGTTTAGAAAATGAAGGTTATGCAGGCAGAATGGACCACCCTGCCAGACAAAACCTGCGTGTGATTCCTCTGTCCTTAGGCGGGGAAGCATGGTATCTGCAATATTCTCCGTATGTATATTATCAGGAGCATTGCATTGCTTTTTGCAGAGAACATCGTCCCATGAAGATCAGCCGGGAATCGTTTGTACGACTGTTTGATTTTATAGATTTGTTTCCGCACTATTTTATTGGCTCGAATGCCGATCTGCCGATAGTGGGCGGCTCGATCTTAACGCATGATCATTTCCAGGGAGGGCGTTATGAATTTGCAATGGAACGGGCGGAGATTGTTACACTGGTATCGGTTCCGGGGTATGAGGAGATCGAAGCCGGGATTGTAAAATGGCCGCTTTCGGTACTAAGGCTTAGAAGCAGCAGCCGGGAGCGTCTGACCGATCTGGCAGAGCATATATTGACTAGCTGGCGGACTTATACCGACGAGGAAGCCCTTATATATGCCAATACGCAAGGCAAGGAGCATAATACCATTACTCCTATTGCCCGAAGGAAAGACGATAAATACGAGCTGGATTTGGTACTGCGCAATAACCGGACGACAAAAGAGCATCCACTTGGTCTTTTTCATCCGCATGAGGAGCTGCATCATATCAAAAAAGAGAACATCGGCTTGATCGAGGTAATGGGATTAGCGGTTCTTCCTTCCCGCTTAAAAGAAGAGATCGAGGCTATGAAAACGGAGATCCAAACGCAGGGGGAGATTGGCAAAAATCCAAAGACTGCTGCGCACGCTGTTTGGTTAAAGGAATTGCTTTGCAGAAGACCGGAAATCGGGAAGATGGCAGAAGAGGAGCTAGAAAAGGTATTAGAGCAGGAGATTGGAGCGGTCTTTGTCCGTGTCCTAGAGGACGCAGGCGTCTATAAAAATACGCCGGAAGGACAGGAGGCGTTCCGGCGCTTTTTGAATACGTTATAAAAAGAATGCCAATCAGAAAACTTTAATATTTACGGATTTCATCCAGCGTGTCGTCGGAAGATTTGTCGATGGCGCGAATGACCACATAATAACCATCGTTTTCCCGCACCGGGACATAAACCCGATCGGAACACTTTTTGCCGAGGATGGCCTTGCCAATCGGAGAGTCAATGCTGATCATACCTTTTAGCGTATTACCGCGTACGGTTGTCACCAGCTTGTAGGTTTCCTCAAGGTCATCCTCTTCAAAATAAAGAGTTACCGTATTGTTCATCCCTACTTCATCCTCCTTTGAAGTATCCGGGATAATCTGGGCTGTACGAATCATTCGTTCCAAGTAACGAATCCGGCTCTCGTTTTGGTTTTTATCTTTTTTGGCAGCATGGTATTCAAAGTTTTCACTTAAATCTCCATGCGCGCGGGCTTCCTTTACAGCTTCTATAGCCTGCTTGCGTACTACCAGTTTCCTATGTTCGATTTCCTCTTCCATTTTCCGGATGTCGCTTTGCGTCAGTTTGTCATACATCGTGATATCGTCCTTTCTATTCTTATTTTTTCAGGTGCTAATTCCCTAGTTTATTCCAAAAAAGAAAAAATGTCGAGTGGATTTTTAGAGTTTCATTAAAAGTAAATTAAATTTCCTCTTTTATCCTTGCTTTTTTTCCTTGCTTGAGGTATAATAATACAGAAGAAGGAAGTTGCACTGTCTGTAAAGCAAAGAGAGGTGAAGGGTATGCAAGCAATGTATTGGCTGATTGCCTTGGCGGCGCTGCTCCTAATTGAAATCGTGACCCTTGGGCTGACAACCATCTGGTTTGCCGGGGGAAGTTTGGTTGCGTTTTTCGTAGCAATATTCGGAGGCCCTTTCTGGCTGCAGTTTGTCTTGTTTTTTGTTGTATCTCTGCTGTTGTTGTTATTTACGAGACCAGTAGCCGTAAAGTATATTAACAGAAGCAGGATCAGGACAAATTATGAAAGTATGCCGGGCAGGGAAGGCAGAGTAACCGAGCGGATTGACAATTTCAACGAATCCGGAACCGTAGTAGTCGGAGGTCAGGAATGGTCGGCGCGCACTATAGCGGACGGAATGGTAATAGAACCTGGGACAAAGGTACTGGTTCGGGAAATCCGCGGTGTCAAGCTAATCGTAGAGGAAAGAGAGGAATAGGGTATGGATAATTTAGGAACTTTTTTAGTCATTGCTCTGATTATTATTCTGCTGGTGGTTCTGGCGTCTTGTATCAAGATCGTACCACAGGCAAACGCCTATATTTTAGAGCGTTTGGGCGGCTATCAGGCTACTTGGAACGTGGGTGTGCATATTAAAATACCGTTTATTGAACGCGTAGCAAAGCGTGTGACGTTAAAAGAACAGGTAGTAGACTTTGATCCACAGCCTGTGATTACCAAAGATAATGTTACAATGCGGATCGATACGGTTGTCTTTTTTCAGATTACCGATCCAAAGCTGTTTACGTATGGAGTAGAAAATCCGATTATGGCGATTGAAAACCTGACGGCTACTACCTTGCGTAATATCATCGGCGATTTGGAATTAGACCAGACGCTTACGTCCAGAGAGACGATCAACACCAAGATGCGGGCGTCTTTGGATATTGCTACCGATCCATGGGGAATCAAGGTCAACCGTGTAGAATTAAAGAACATCATTCCTCCGGCAGCTATCCAGGAAGCGATGGAAAAGCAGATGAAGGCAGAGCGCGAGCGGCGTGAGTCCGTTACCCGTGCCGAAGGTGAAAAGAAAGCGGCGATCCTTGTATCCGAAGGAAAAAAGGAATCGATGATTCTGCAGGCAGAGGGCGAAAAGCAGTCTGCAATTCTTCGTGCAGAAGCCAAAAAGGAAGCGACGATCAAAGAAGCGGAAGGTCAGGCAGAGGCAATTATGGCAATCCAGAAAGCCAATGCAGACGGTATTCGTTTTCTCAATGAAGCCAATGCGTCTTCCGAGGTTATCAAGCTTAAAAGCTTGGAGGCATTTTCCAAAGCAGCAGACGGCAAGGCGACCAAAATCATCATTCCATCCGAAATCCAGTCCTTGGCTGGTATGGTCAGCAGTATTAAAGAAGTAGCAGTGGATGTAAAAGAAGAACGAGCTTAAATTTAAATCAGCGCGTTCCTGCCCGGAGAGCTTTTTGTAAAAAAGGTCATAGGAAGCATTGGAAAAATGTTTCTTATGACCTTCTTATAATCTTTTTACAATCTTGCTGTTTGATTTGAAAAATAAAAGAGGAATGTCTATGTTAGAATTAAAAGGAAAATATAACGAGGCGAAAGTATTTACGGACGTTGTAGATGAAGCTTCTATTTCACAGATTATCCTGTTATTAAACCAGGAATTTACAAGCGGCAGTAAAATACGGATGATGCCGGACGTCCATGCAGGGGCGGGCTGTACAGTAGGAACGACAATGACGATCACCGATAAGGCGGTGCCGAATCTCGTAGGAGTGGATATCGGCTGCGGAATAGAAACCATTCGCATAAAGGAAAAGCATATGGAACTGCAAAAGCTGGATAAGCTGATTTATGAGCGTATCCCTTCTGGCTTTTCGGTGCGGGAAAAGACACATCGGTATTTTGATTCGTTTCCGTTAGAGGAGCTTTTTTGCTATAAAAAAATCAATCCTCTTCGGGCAGAAAAAAGCCTGGGAACGCTAGGCGGAGGGAATCATTTTATTGAGGCAGATAAGGATGAAGAGGGAAATATTTATCTGGTAATCCATTCCGGCAGCAGACATTTGGGGTTAGAAGTGGCAAATTATTATCAGGAAGAGGGGTATCAGGCGTTGTGTCCGGCTCCGCAGGGGCAGTCTAAAATTCCCAGGACGTTAGCCTATGTAGAAGGAGAGCTGTTTAAAAACTACCTTCATGATATGAAATTAGTACAACGCTTTGCCGAGTTAAATCGCCAGGCTATGATGGACGAATTGGTCAAGGGAATGAAGCTGCATGTGGTAGAGCAATTTACCACCGTTCATAATTACATTGATACAGAGGCGATGGTTCTGCGGAAGGGAGCCGTTTCTGCAAAGGCAGGAGAAACTTTACTGATTCCAATCAATATGCGGGACGGCTCTCTAATCTGTACCGGCAAAGGGAACGACGATTGGAACCAGTCCGCACCGCATGGAGCCGGAAGACTGATGAGCCGTTCGGCTGCCAAGCAGTCCTTTACCGTTTCGGAGTTTAAAAAGCAGATGAAGGGAATTTTTACCACTTCCGTCAGCCAGGAAACTTTGGACGAATGCCCGATGGCGTATAAGGGAATGGAGGATATCATAGGGAATATCAAAGAAACCGCAGAAATTACCCGCCGTCTCCAGCCGATTTATAATTTTAAGGCAGGGAAAGAATAAAGGGCTTTAAAAGGGGTTCAAAAAAACTCGAAAAATATTATGAAATTTTCTTGACAATTAAAACAATTCATTGTATACTAGAGAGGCAGTAAACGGCTGTGCCAGATAGGCGGCAGCCAGGAGATAGGGGATTGGTCAAATGGTATGACAAGGGTCTCCAAAACCTTTAGCGGGAGTTCGATTCTCTCATCCCCTGTTAGAAGAAAATACGCTGAAAACCTGATAGAATAAGGGTTTCGGCGTATTTTTTTGCTGTGAAAAAAACAGTTGATTTGGGAGAAATTGGTATTGTTTTCACTGTAAATCACCCTCTTTCACGAGTAAAGTTGTGTAGTAAGTATAGAAAAGTTGAGTGGTAGGAATAGTGACATGGTATAGCAGAAGATGTGTATACCTTTTCATTCCAAAATATCGCAAAAGGTATTGTATGGAAAGGTAAAAGAAGATGAGGGAGATTATCTGCACTTTATGCCAATATAAAAATGTGGAGATTCTAGCAGGTGCAGTGTGTGTGGATCATGTACATCTGAGTGTAGCGATTCCACCAAAGATAAGCGTATCTAACTTTATGGGTTATTTAATAAGGAAAGAGTACCTTAATGCTTTATGATCGCCACTAAGAATTACAGAGCAAATGGGACAAGGCGTTTTGGTCGAGAGGGTACTATATAGAGACAATTGGTAATATTACCAATGAGGCAGTACGAAAGTATATAAAAGAACAGGTAGAAGAATCAAGGAAAGAAAATACCAAAAGTACCGCTTTCTAAGCGGATCAGTAATAGTGCTTGTGACGCCGCCCTTTGGGGCGAGCAGTAACAATTCCCCTTTGGAGAGGCAATATCAAACCACCAGTTGAACTGGTGGTTGATGACTTAGTAATACATATTGGATTATGCTAATTGCATAATATTGGCTTGCAATTCTTTTAATTCCTCAAGAGATAACGAAGGAACGCAATCTGCAATATCTTCTAATGACATTTTACCTTTTTTAATCATTCTTTCTGCCGTAACTCTATCTCTGCTATCTTCAATATCCTTGGTATAAGCTTTTAAAATTTGTTCATCATCAAACAATGTCATCATCATATCCACAACCTCCTGTTCCTTGCTTTCCAGATATTCCTTTAACACGTCTCTGTTTTTACAGATACGGATGGTTTCTGTCACTGCTTGTTTCGTATTTCCGTACTGCTTTCTCTGCTCTTGGTACAATACCTTTATTTTTGCCTCCAAAGCAATCTTTTCCCCATCAAAAAAATCTTTCTGGAGGGATAGGGTATCTGGGATATGTGTCCTGTTTCCGGTATAAATCACATACAGTTCCGGTTTCGGCAGGTTCACCTTTTTGCTTCCGTATAGGTTTTGGTTGGTGCGCTTCAGATAATCATGATAAGTCTGTATCAAATACATCAGCGCACGGATAATGATGTTAAACGTCCAGGTGGATTGGCTTTCCACCAATATCAGTAACCGGTTGCCAACCGAAAAACCTAAATCATTGTAATCAGCGTCCACTAGAACATGTTTGAGAGTCACATCTTCGATGTCTTCCTCCGTTGCCTGGGAATCCTCTGGATGAAGTATTTTTATAGTTTTTTTGTAGTTTCCTAGCGACTAAGCTGGTGGTCTTGACTTTATTGTGATCATTTTAATAGTATTCTTTATATGACTTATTAATATTTATGGTAGATTTTGTTCCATCCATATATTCAACAGTAACGGTAGTGATTTTCATTTTACCAGTATTAGAATTATATATAACAGGATCCCAATAATAGGTCTCTTTTTTTCCTGATTTTAATGGTCCCACTACGGTTAATTTTCTTTTACTAACACGAGCTATTTCACAATAAGCAGGATCTCCAACAGTATTGTAATACTTGGTATCCAAATATACATATTTGATAGTTTTTTTAACATTATTTTCAATTGTTATCCTCGGCTCAACACCACCAACGGTATTGATATGAAAATAAGCATCAAGAAATATTATCGGCGGAGTTTTAACTACTACATTACAAGTATATTTTTTACCATTTTCTAATTCACAGGTAATTTTACATTTTCCGGCTTTGACTCCCGTTACGTTTCCCTTTTTGTCTACAGTAGCGATTTTTTTATTAGAAGTAGACCATTTAACAGTGGATATTCCGGAACAAGTTGGTTCTAGTACTTTTAATTTTATTTTTTTACTTTTTCCTGCATATACATTTTTTTCCTTATCTATTTCAACTGATGTAGCAGGTACTTCCTTTACAGTTACTTTGTAATAAGCAGGAAATGCAGGGAAATAGTCAAGATCTCTGGAGTCATAACAATAAATATCCGTTTCGCCGGGTTTAAAAACATATTCATTTTCATATATGACTTCTTCGCTGTTTTCACTGTCTAAAAATATTTTTTTGCTTTTTTCATAATCATGAGAATAATTTTTGATTTTGAAATAAATATAATTTTTTTTATCCCAATAATCAAAGCCTTTTTCATTTTCATCATTTTCTGGTAAGTATTCTCCGCCATCCACGGTTATAGTTACATGTACTCTGGTTTTTTTGTCAAAAGAATAAGCATATCTGGTGGCGTCCCATTCGTTATTTATAATTTTTTCACCATATTCTTTTCCTGTTTTAGCGTCTACATCTTCCCAGATGGCATGAGCAGTGGTAGAAAAAGTAAAAAATAGTATTAAAACAATGCCCACTGTAACACTTAGTTTTTTTATAAGATTCATTTTAAATCCCTCCCATATAGAGTAAACCCAATGTCAACTGCTCTTAAATTGAGCTTTTCCATAAGCATTAAGTCTAAAAAATTGATGGCAAGCTGTAAGCTTAAGTTAGAAAATTGATTAATTTGAGTATCTGCCAATCCAATATTATTTGATGCAACAAATACAAGATTTTCCTTATTATACATAGGAACTATCATTTGTGCGTTTGCAACAAATCCAAATTCATATTCTTCATTGAATAAGGCGCACTGAACATTTGTTTGATCGAGCGTATTTTGCGGATTTATGATAAATTCTACAGAGGACAATACTCCGCTCATATCATTCAAAAAGAAAAAGGAAAGTTCATCCGTTTTTTCATTATATGAAATAGTAGCGTTTAGTTCACAAATCTCTCCCGATTGCAAAACATCATAACGAGAATGTTGAATGACTCTTTCTCCTTCATAGACAATTCCATATGTTTTCGTATATTTTTTTAGTGTGTCTAAATTTGAATCAATAATTTCGCCGAGAGTAGGTTCCTTTTTGTCATCGGTGTCATTTTCAGATGGATCTTTGATATCTTCTTTTTCGATTAAACCTAACTCCTCTGCATTTTCAATATAAGAAATTGGAGGAAGGTCAGAATCGGATAATGGATATTTTGAATATAAAAGAACTCCAGAATAGCCTTTTGCTTTGTATTCTGTTGCTTTAGGGGCAGAAAAGTACTTACAATAAAACAAAGGAGAAACAGCATTGCAATGAATCATATTTGTTTTATTGCTAAGTATTGGAGCATATTTAGCTGTTTTATTTTGCTTTTTTTTCGTAACAAGAGAATACTTTTTTGTTCCTCTTTGATAAGTACATGTAGACTCCGTTTCCGTGTCGGTAAGAGTAAATTTTCCTTTACCCAAATTTTCATAGTCCAGTCCGAAATTATCTGCAAATTTTTTGGCTGGGATCATCAAAGCACCATTAGAGGTTCTTTCCACCATATCGTCATATCCCCAATAATTTCCATCATCATAAGAGATAACAAGATATTTTTTTGCGGCGGCTTCGGTTCTTTGATAGGGCAGGAGTGAAATGACTATCGCTATAATAAGCAGCATTCCCAAGTAACTCTTTTGTTTCTTCATAAGAAATCCCCCTTTTAATCTTATAATAAAAAGTTTAGCTAAAGAAACGAAAAAAGTCAACCAAATATTATTTACGCTAGAAAAGAACGATTGGCAGAATTATTATTTTTTTTGAAATTTAGAAAGGAAGAAGGGCTATGGAAAGATTGACAAGGCTGAGATTTTTTCGTATGATAGTAGCGAGAGATTTGATTTGTAGAACATGAAAAATCTAGTATACTTGAAAATATCACAAAACAGGAAGGTGGGAAAACAATGGATATGTTACCGATAGAAGATATGAGTAAGACATATTTGGAACATTCTATGGTTATTCATAATTTTGTTATAAAAATAGGAAGTCAGATATAAAGATAGAAAAAATATATCATTTACAGGAATTCCTCGTTTTGTTATGGAGGTATTATCAGATTCTACGGAAAAATATGACCGAAATGAGAAAATGGAACTATATAGAACGGTGGGTGTTTCGGAATATTGGATTGTAGACTGGAGAAAAAAAACAGGTGGAAATATATATGTTTGACTGGAAAGAAGATGGAACAGGTTACTCCTATTTATTTAAAACCATTACAGAAAAGAATAAGGAAGAACTGCAAATGGTTATGTTTCCAAATTTGAAAATTTCTTTCGAGGAATTGTTTTATATAGATTAGTAGAGGAACAGTTTTGGCTGTTCTGATAAGGAAAAACACTATAGATCGAGAATAGATAATGATCAAGAAAGGGAACACAAATATGAAATGGATGAAATACAGCCTGAAAACCACGACCGAAGCCGTTGATCTCATCAGTGATATGTTAAACGAGATGGGGTTTGAAGGGATCGAAATTGAAGATCACGTACCGCTTTCCGAAGCGGACAAGCAGAAGATGTTTGTCGATATTTTACCGGAGACAGAGCCGGACGATGGGACGGCGACGGTAAACTTTTATGTAGAGCCGCCGGAATCGTCAGAGCCTTTTGAAGCCGCCGGGGCAAGCGAAGATTTCAGAAAGAATCCGGACGAGGTTGCCCGCCGCGTTCGGGAGGGTTTAGAGGAGCTTTCCGTGTTTACCAATGTAGGAGAGGGGACGCTTACCGTATCCGAGACAGAGGATCGGGACTGGATCAACAACTGGAAGGAATTTTTCCATGCGTTCCGGATTGGAGAGGACATTGTGATCAAACCGTCCTGGCAGGACCATCAGGAGGCGGAGGTCAGAGAGGGCGATTTGGTGTTGGAAATCGATCCGGGGATTTCTTTTGGGACGGGCGCGCATGAAACGACCCGTTTGTGTATCGAGGCGCTGCGCGCTCAGGTGAAAGAGGGAGACGAGATATTGGACGTCGGATGCGGCAGCGGGATTCTTTCGATTGCAGCGGTAAAACTAGGCGCCGCCCATGCCGATGCGATTGACATTGATCCGATTGCCGTCGATGCAACAAAGGAAAATATGGTGGTCAACGGGGTATCAGAGGAGCAGATTCGGACAAAAGCCGGAAATCTTATCGACGATACCGCTTTACAGGAACAGTATGGGAAAAAACAATATGATATTATAGTCGCCAATATTTTGGCAGATATTTTAGTGCCGCTTACTCCGGTAGTCGCGCCGTTTTTAAAGCCGGGCGGCTGTTATATCACGTCCGGGATTTTAGATACCAGAGCAGAAGAGGTCAAGAAAGCGGTTTTGCAGGCAGGCTTAACGGTAGAAGCGATCAAGCAGCAAAACGACTGGGTAGCGATTGTAGCAAGAAAGTAAGAAGGAACCGACCGGAAAGGCATGTTGTAAAATTAAAATGGGAAAACAGGAAAAAGTAACGATTTTTATAAAAAAAGAGCAAATCACAGGCAACCAGGCCAGGTTGACCGAAGAAGAACGAAATTATATCAAAAACGTGCTTCGGATGAGACCAGGACATAACCTTTTGCTCTGCGACGGAGAAGGAACCATATACGAAGCAAAAATCCGGGAGATCGGCGCGGCAGAAGTGATTTGCTATCTTCTGAAAGACGGACGGGTAGCAGAGGAGCAGCCTGAAGGGTGGAGCGCGGATACGGAACTGCCTGGCAGGCTGGTTTTATTTCAGGGACTGCCGAAACGGGACAAGCTGGAATGGATTATTCAAAAGGCGGTGGAATTAGGAGCGGCAGAGATCGTTCCGGTGCAGATGACACGCACGGTCGTCAAGTTAGAGGATACCAAAAAAGAAGCAAAGAAGCTGGAACGTTGGAGAAGTATTGCAAAAAATGCTGCCCAGCAGTCCGGGCGCGGGCGTCTGCCGGAGATATCCCCGGTCATATCTTTTTCAGAAGCACTTGCAAAAGCAGACGAATTGGACTACAATATGATACCGTATGAAAAAGCAGAAAACATAGCAGAGAGCAAGGCTGTGATAAAGGAAGCGACAAAAAGGCAGTCTGTAGGAATTTTTATTGGTCCGGAGGGCGGAATTACAGAGGAGGAGCTGCAGCTTGCTCTGGCAAGCGGCGTAAAGCCAATCAGCCTGGGCAGACGAATCCTGCGGACGGAAACGGCAGGTCTGGCGGCGCTCTCTTTGGTGATGTTTGAGATGGAGGCAGGGCAGGAATGGAAGCATATTTAGACAATGCGGCGACGACAAAGCCGCTTGCTTCGGTCGTACGGCTGATGGAAGAAACGATGGAAACTGCTTATGGGAATCCTTCTTCGCTTCATAAAAAAGGCTTTGAAGCAGAGGAATATATAGAAGAAGCGAGAAAACAGATCGCCAGAACTCTGCGGGCAGAGCCGGGGGAAATCGTTTTTACCTCAGGAGGAACCGAGTCCAACAACCAGGCGATCTTCGGCACAGCGCTGTCGGCGAAACGACGGGGAAAGCATTTGATTACGACTTCTATCGAACATGCTTCGATTTATCAGCCAATGGGCTTTTTGGAAGAGATGGGCTATGAGGTGACATATCTGCCGGTAGACGAATACGGGCATGTTTTGGAGGAAGCCTTAAAAGCGGCAATACGTCCGGATACGATATTGGTATCGTTACAATACGTCAATAACGAAGTAGGATCGGTTCAGGATATCGCCGCGCTGTCCGCTCTGGTGAAACAGGCAAACCCGGATACGTTGCTGCATGTCGATGCGATCCAGGCGTATGGAAAGCTTCCGATCTGCCCGAAACGGGAAGGCATTGATCTGCTTTCGGCAAGCGGTCATAAAATTCATGGACCAAAAGGAAGCGGAATCTTATATATCCGAAACGGAGTACGAATACAGCCGCTCCTCTACGGGGGAGAGCAGCAGAAAAACCGCCGTTCCGGAACGGAAAATGTCCCGGCGATAGCGGGAATGGGACAGGCGGCCTGGGAGCTTGGGCAGACGCTTTCCGAACGGAAGGAACGGCTTTATCAGTTAAAAGAGTATTTTATAACAAACTTGCAGAATGTGCTGTCGGATTGCGTGATACATGCGCTTCCCAAGCCGTTAGAAACGGTGAAAACAGCAGCGGGACAGCAAGCAATTCGATATACGGCTCCGCATATTGTCAGCGTCGGTTTTGAGGGGGTAAAAAGCGAGGTGTTGCTGCACGCCCTAGAGGAACGGGAAATCTATGTTTCCTCCGGTTCCGCCTGCTCCTCGAACCACCCGGGAATCAGCGGGACGCTCCAGGCGATTGGAGCCGAGAGACGGTACTGGGACAGTACGCTTCGTTTCAGCTTTGGCGCTTTTACAACAGAAGCAGAGCTGGACGCTGCGGTAGCCGCTCTTGCCGAGCTGGTGCCGACGCTGCGGCGATATGTCAGGAAATAAAATGAAGAACCTATTCTGGAAAGGGGTAGTATGATAACGAAAAACGAGTATCGGGAATTTTTGATCAAATACGGGGAAATCGGGATCAAAGGAAGAAACCGTTATATTTTTGAAAATGCGTTAATGGAGCAGATCCGCTTTTCTCTTGCGCCTTTGGACGGAGAGTATGAGGTGACGAAGGAGCAGGGACGGATTTATGTAGAAGTCATAAGCGAGGACTACGAGTATGAGGAGACGTTAGAAGCTTTGCAACGGGTATTCGGGATTGTCCATATCTGCCCGGTGATGGTAGTGGAAAGTACGGTATGGGCGGATTTAGAGGAAGCTGTCGGTCGTCATGTCGCCTGTCAGTACCCGGAGGATACATTTACTTTTAAGATGGAAGCCAAACGGGGCAACAAGCAGTATCCACTGACCTCTCCGGAAATCTGTGCCAAAATGGGAGAATATCTGTTAAACCGTTTTTCGGAAAAACTAAAAGTAGACGTTCATCATCCGCAAAAACGAATTACCCTGGAGGTAAGAAACAAAGGATATATTTACAGTGAGGAAATTCCGGGTCCTGGTGGAATGCCGATTGGAACAGCCGGAAAGGCAATGCTGCTGCTTTCCGGCGGGATCGACAGCCCGGTAGCAGGCTATATGATTGCCAAACGCGGTGTCCGCCTAGAGGCTACGTATTTTCATGCTCCGCCTTATACCAGTGACCGAGCCAAAAAGAAAGTGGTGGATTTGGCAAAGCAGGTAGCACGCTATGCCGGTCCAATCCGTCTGCATGTGATCAATTTTACGGAAATCCAGCTTTTTATTTATGATCAGTGTCCGCATGAAGAGTTGACGATTATCATGCGGCGGTATATGATGAAGATTGCAGAGGATTTGGCAAAAAAAGGCGGCTGTCTGGGACTGGTGACTGGAGAGAGTATCGGGCAGGTGGCAAGCCAGACGATGCAAAGCCTGGCAGCGACGAACGCGGTTTGCAGTCTGCCGGTATATCGTCCGTTGATTGCCTTTGACAAGCAGGATATCGTAGCGATTTCCGAACGGATTGGTACGTACGAAACGTCGATTCAGCCGTTTGAGGACTGCTGTACGATTTTTGTGGCAAAGCATCCGGTGACAAAGCCAGAGATTTCCGTGATTGAACGTTCCGAAGAAAAGCTGGCAGAAAAAATCGAAGAGATGGTACGAACGGCGTTAGAGACCGAAGAAGTGATAGAAGTAACGGGAGAGTAATGTTTGGAGAACTTTCCTATCATATAAAAAATCCAGATCGGAAGAGCGTCGTGTAGGGAAAGAGTGTGTCAGTACGTGTAGA
>CAJUFW010000023.1 GCA_910585655.1 uncultured Lachnospiraceae bacterium | reverse complement strand
AACAGAAGAAAAATTTGTTTATAGATTATTTATAAAGCATGCGTTTACCGTGGACAATGGCTTGGAGAGGATTGACAGTATGGTTGGAATGGAGTATGATAAAAGAAATAAAAAACGGGAGGATACGACTATGTATGATAACAATCCAAATGTAATGGAAGATCGGGGCTATATCTACGGAAAGTGGATGACCTTTGACAACACCTGGACGATTCCTTTTGGGGGTGTGTATTGCTATTTGCTGGTAGGGGAAGAGAAGGCGTTGCTGATTGACACGGCTTATGGAGTGGGCAACCTGCGTCAGTTTGTAGAGGGTATCACGGATAAGCCGGTGATGGTCGTCAATACGCATGGGCATTTTGACCATACAGGCGGTAATGCTTGGTGGGAGGAAGTTTATTTGTCAGAAGAAGCCAGCCAGGATGCAAAGAAAGCTTTTAGCCCGGAAATGCAGGCAGATTTTGATGCTAAGCCATACCCAGATTATAAGATGAATATTGTAGGGGATGGCTATGAATTTGATTTAGGCGGAAGAAAGGTAGAGGTAATTCGGATTGGCTCCCATCATCCGGGAAGTATTGCATTGTTGGATCATGGCGCTAGGCTGTTATTTACCGGAGACGAGTTAGAGGCAGGACAGGTATTGCTGTTTGATCATGTAAAGGATCGAGTGCCTAAGCACAAAGCCAATATGGAAAAGCTGATGGCAAGAGAAGCTGAGTTTGATATGATCTGCCCAGCGCACAACGGAACTCCTTTAAATAAAAAATATCTGCATGATTATCACACATTAGACGAACAGTTCTTAGCAGGGACAGCAACCGTAATGCCGAATACGGCAGGTTATGGGTATCCTCCGGTACCTGGTAAAATGTCCGGAGGGGCAGAGCAGGAGCGGATTCAGTATGGCGGAGCATCCTTCTGCTACAATAAGCCGGAGGCAGAATAGAACCGGTGTGGTCTTTGACAAACGAAATATATTTTTAAAGGGCAGAGTGTTTTTGGACTCTGCCCTTTGCTTATATTGATATTTTTTAAGCGTGTCCAAACGCACCTTCCACAGCCTCTTCCTGAAATTGTCTGGTGTAGAGATTGTAGTAAGCACCTTTTTTGGCGATCAGCTCCAGATGGGTGCCTTGCTCGATGATCTTGCCGTCATGGACGACGAGAATGACATCTGCCTGGCGGATCGTAGAAAGCCGGTGGGCGATGACAAAGGAAGTACGTCCTTTCATCAGATGCTCAATCGCATCCTGGATGAGTTTTTCCGTCACCGTATCAATCGAAGAAGTGGCTTCGTCCAATACAAAGATACGCGGGTCAGCCAAAATAGCGCGGGCAAAGGAAAGAAGCTGCTTTTCTCCGGTCGAGAGCAGATCGCCTCCCTCGCCGACGTCGCTTTCGTAGCCTTTGTCCATTCGGGCAATGATAGAATCGGCAGAAACACTTTTGACGGCGGCTTCGATTTGTTCCATCGTTGCGTCCGGATTGCCGTAGCGCAGGTTTTCCAATACTGTACCGGAAAACAGATGAGGCGTCTGCAAAACGTAGCCGATATTGCTGTGCAGCCAAAGCTGGGAACGTTCTCTTGCATCCTTGCCGTCGATTAAAATATGTCCGGACGTCGGTTCAAAGAATCGGCAGACCAGATTGACTAACGTGGATTTTCCGGCTCCGGTTTCTCCGACGATAGCGACGTTGGTTCCCTGCGGGACATGCAGATTAAAATGCTCCAGAACATATTCGTCGCCGTCCGGGTATTTGAACGAGACGTCCTCAAAGGTAATATCTCCATGCAGAGGCTCCCAGTTTTCCTTTTTCGGCTCAAAGGAGTCTCCATAGGTTTCTATGACCTTTTGGGTATCTCGTACATCGGATTCCGTTTCCAACAGCCTTGTAAAACGCTCGACGTTTACCTGAACCGTAATCAGATCGGAAATGGCTCGTACAATCCACTGTACTGGTTCCATCATACCAAGGGCATACGACATAAAAACGGACAAGGTTCCGATTTCTAATACCCCTTCTAACGTAATGATACCGCCGCGCCACAGCACCAGAGCCAAGGCTACGGAAGCAGAAAAGGAAATCATGGAAGAAAATAACGCACGGTAATGGGTCGCATGGACGGAGACTCGCTTCATCTCGTCGGTCGTCTGGTTAAAGTCATCCTCCATTTTCCGCTCAATTACCAAAGTTTTGGTCGTCTTCGCTCCGGTAATACCTTCGTTGAAGTTTCCGGTAATCTGCGAGTTGACTTCCCGGATACGGCGATTTAAGTACACCAGCTTTTTCTGGAAAAAAGCGGCAGCCAGCGCGGTCAGCGGTACAATCGCCAGAACCCAGAGAGCCAGCTTTGCGTTGGTAATCAGCATAACAAAGACTGCGCCGATGATGTAGGATAAGTTCCAGATACCGTCCATCAATCCCCAGGAAACAAGACTTCCGATACGGTTGGTATCACTCATTACTCTGGCGTGGATATAGCCGACGCTGTTTTGATTGTAGTAGGAAAAGGCAAGAGTCTGAAGGTGGTTGAAGCTGGCACGCTTCATGTCACGCCCTACATACATTTCGATCTGGCTGGCTTGGTATGCCGAAATCGTATTGGCAAATACCTGGAACAGCAGGACGCCGGCATAAGCGGCGATAAATGCGCCCAGGGTAGCAAGCGTTTCATTGGCAATAAAATAATTTAAGGCATAGCGCTGGAACAGCGGCAGGATAATATCGACAAGTCCGCCGGTCAGCCCCAGGAAAATCATACTGAAAAGAATCAAGCGGTACGGCTTTAAAAAGGGCAACAGTTTGTTGATTCCAAAGTAAGGCAGGGATACGTATTCCTGCTGTTCGTTTTTCTTATGCGCCATAGTCTGCCACCTCCTCCGGCAAGGTCATCTGCATATCATAAATACGACGGTAAATGCCGTTTTTCTCCATCAATTCGTCATGAGAGCCAAGCTCGGCGATCCGTCCTTTATCCAGAACCAAGATACAATCAGCCTGCATCAATGTGGTAACACGGTGGGATATCAGAATCACCGTAGAGTCTCCTAGATTCTTTTTTAAAGCCTGACGGATTTTGGCGTCTGTTTCGGAATCTACGGCAGAAAGGGAATCGTCGAATACCATGATCGGTGTTTCCTGTGTGAGCGTCCGGGCAATTGCAGTACGCTGCTTCTGACCGCCGGAGAGAGTAACGCCGCGTTCTCCGACTACCGTATCATAGCCATTGGTAAATTCCGAAATCGCTTCGTCCACACAGGCAATCGAAGCAGCTCTTCGGATTTCGGACAGGTTGATACTCCGTTTGGTAATACCGATATTTTCCGCAATGGTACGGGAAAAAAGAAACGGCTCCTGCAGCACCATACCAATGTGGGAACGTACCCAGTTTCCCTTCATATCCGCAATATCTATACCGCCAATGGTGATTCTTCCATTTTCCGGCGGCAGATCGTAGAGACGATTCATCAGGTGCATCAGAGTGGATTTTCCGGATCCGGTGCTGCCTAAGATCCCGAACGTACTGCCCTGTGGGATGGTAAAACTGATATCCGATAAAATCGGCGTGCCTCCTGTAGCGGCATCCCCATAGGAGAAAGAAACGTCCTCAAATACGATATCTCCGTGCAAATCCGGGGTTTTGGCGTTTGGCTTATCCTGTTCGGCAGAGGAATTCATGATATAACGGATACGCTCAATAGAAACGCCCGCCTTACTCATCTCGGAAATCATCCGTCCCAGAGAGCGAACCGGCCAGGTCAGCATCGCATTGTAGGAAATAAATGCGATAAACTCACCGGCAGTCATGTCACCCTCTACACAGAAAACAGAGCCAAGAATAACGATCAACATGACCTGAAGACCGGAAATCAAATCGCCGGCGCCCCAGAAGAGAGCAAGGAACTTACAAAGCCGAATCCAAAGATTGGTATAATAGTTATTCTGCTTTTCAAAACGATCTTTTTCGTATTTTTCCCGCCCGAAAGCCCGTACGACACGTACTCCGGTAAGGTTCTCCTGGGTAATCGTCGATAAAATACCCTCGTTTTCATCACATTCCATAAATTGTTTTCCGATTTTAGAATGAAAATAAGTCGAGTAAGCAATGATAATCGGAATCGAAGCCAGTGCCACAAGCGTCAGCTTTACATTCATGGAAAACATGAAAAACAGCGACATTGTAATCATAATTACAATACGAAAGACCGAAGTCATCTGCTCGGAAATAAAGTTTTTTACCATGTCTACGTCCGAAGTACAGCGCTGGATAATATCACCAGTCTGATTTTTCATATGCCAGGAAAACGGAAGCTTCTGGATATGGGAAAACAGGCGGTTACGCATCGTCTGTACAAGACTTTCCGCTCCCTTGGTATTGTTGAGCATAAACAGGTAACGGAACGAGGCGGAAAGCAGAGCGAGGACGGCAATCATAATACCGATAAGCCAAAGATGACTCCGCAGGTACGGCACTCCGCCGATAGAATCCACCAGATTCATCAAAAATGCAGGAAGCTTTAATTCGTTGCTGCCCAATACGCTGTCTACGGTGGTTCGTATCAACTGCGGCGATACCATATCCAGCCCGGTAACGACCATAGCAGACAGAATACTAATCACAAAAAAGTGAATGCTTCCGTGTAAAAAATCCAGAATCAGAGACGTTTTGGTATAGGAACGACTTCCGGTTCCGGGTGTTTTGGAATTCATGAATAATACCCCCTTTAATAAAGTAATGAAATGGTTGTAAATCGCGTGACTTTTCTTATCATAAACCATGTGGTAACAACATAGTCAATACCTTGCGAACAAATTTTCTGATTTTTCTCTTGTAAAACCTTTTTTTCTGGCTTATAATTCTTAAAAATAGGAAAGGGTTTGACATGAATAAATCAAAGATGTATTTTACAAGCGGAGAATTTGCCAAGCTCTGCGGGACGACAAAAGAGACGCTCCGGCACTATGATTCGCTGGGGCTGCTCTGTCCGGAATGCCGGGGAGAAAACCGTTATGGGTATTATGCGGCATGGCAGTTTTTTGATTATGATATGATTGATACGTTAAAAGAGGCGGGGTGTAGCCTGAAAGAAATTCAGGAGTACCAGGGGCATCACAATACGGACAATTTTGTAGAGTTTTTAAAAGAAAAGGAAAAGCAGCTAGAGGAAGCTCAGGAAAAATTAGAGCGGATGAGGCTGTTTTTGCGGCGGACGGTAGAGACGACGGAGTATGCGCTGCATTCGGTATATGACAGCCCGAAGCTGGTACATTGCCCGGAGGAATATTTGATTGCCTTTCCGGTGCCGGAGGGAGAGAATCTTACGCTAGTGGAGATGATTGGGCGGATGCGGGAGCAAAACGAGTATCTAAGCAAACGGCAGTTGGGCGAGGAATACCAGATGGGTTCGATCGTCTTAAAGGATACGATTCTCTCTGGTCAATATTTTGACAGCTATTTTTATACCAGAATACCAGAGTGGGTAGAAAGCGAACGTCTGATGGTAAAGCCGGAGGGAGAGTATGTGGTGATGCTCTACAAAGGACCGTTTCATGAGATCAGCCGCGCTTATGAACATATGCTTAATTTTATGAAGGAGCAAGGCGTTGTAATCAGCGGAAATTCCTATGAATATGATATGGTGACGCATTTGGCAACGGAAGATGCAAGAGATTATATTACGGAGATTGCGATTCAGGTAAAAAAGAGGAATTAGAGAACGAAAAAAGGAAAAGCAATGGGGAGACGCTTTTCCTTTTTTCTGTTTTATTTGTTTTTAGTTTTAAAAGCCTTTGCCCAGACGCCGGAACTCCGGAACGTCAGCCATTGCCCGCATCAAATAGTAAATCAGGGCGGTATTGATTGGAATTTGAATCAGGTTTTTAACAAAGCGCGGAGTAAAATAGACCATAAAATGCTTTCCATATAATATCGTACACCAATAAGTGCCTAGAAGCCCGTTTACAAAAATACAAACGATGGCAACCGCCAGCAAAGTACGCAGCAGATAGCGAATATCTACCATATGCTCCTGCGCCAAAAGGAAAAGCTGAAGAAGACCGCCCAAAAAGAAGAAGACAACGATAAGCCAGAACCCCCAATGTGCGCTCGTAGTCTTTCGGTCGGTGTACCAGGAAAGCAATAAAACAGAAGCCGTCAGGATAGAGAGCAACATAGGAAGTATTCTGTTTTTCCGCAGACTCAAAAGTCCTATCAGGATGCTGAAAACCAAAATCAGGACAGCCAGCATCATGGCAGACTTACTCACCAAGGAGCCAGTCGGATCGGCTTGGCTAAAGAGGGTGGCAGTGAAAAATGATTGGACTGCCTGAAAGGCGGTTCCTTCTGCCAATATCGCTGGAACAGTCTGATCTTCACCGGCTTTTTCCAAGACCGTCAAAAAAGGAGCAAAGAACCAAGAAAACAGGATAAAAACAGAGAATAAAGAGGGAAGAAAACGGAAAAACGGCGTGGTCTGACGGGAAGAAGAGTCTGCCGGTTTTACAGTCTGAGGCAAACGTCCGTAAAAAGCCAACCCATAGATCAGCCCGGCAAAAGCAGCGTTTAAAGTCCAGCCAAAAAAATAGCCACCGACAGGTTTGATTAAAAATTGCAGGATATCGCCTAAGGCAGCATTGAAAAGACCGACTATCGGACCGAACAGGCAGGCGGTTAAGACATTGGCAATAAAAGAGATAGAGATACGCAATGATTCTGTCACCTGAATACTGATAAAAACAGACAGAACAGTGTGGATTGCCAGCAGCATAGCGGCAAGCAGCAGGGAACGCAGGCTCTTTAATTCCTGAAAAGAACGCTGGAACGAGCCGAGTAAAGTTAATTTCATAGATGTTCTCCTTTCGTAAGGCGGTACGGCGTACACGCCTTCTGATCCGCAGCAAACACTGTGCTACGTCTCAGCCTTTTTTCGGAAAAGGACAAAGGGAACCTGGCAGAATACCAGACCCAGACAGTAGCAGCGGGATGCGGATATGGTACCGCAAAGCAGCCAGGCTACGGGCAATTCGTAACGGCGGCTTTTTCGTTCTCCCGGCAACTCCCCGTCCGGGGGACACTTAACGCATCATATCCTACTCTGCATGACGGATGTAGATTGTTGGTTTCCGCATGTAGTATAACATGTTTTTTTATAAAATGCTACTGGAAATTGAAAAATGTAAGATTAGGGATGTTCCGTCTGTCTTATTTTTGCAACTGACGATACTGGCTTGGCGTAATCCCTTCATAGCGTTTAAACGCGCGAATTAAGGCTTTGGCATCCAGATATCCGACCTCCTCTGCTGTAGACTGGATGCTTTTGCCTTGATTTAGCAGCTGCTTGGCTTGCTGCAGACGAACCCGGTGGAGGTATTCCAGAACGCCGCAGCCGGTACAGCATTTAAAGGTACGAGAAAGATGAGGAACACTTAGCTTTAGATACTCGGCAATTGCGCTGACATTTAAGTTATTATCGCTGTAATGCTCCGTTATATAGGATTTTGCATGAAGAATCCAGGACGGAGCATTTTGTGATCCGCTTTCTTCCTGAAGACGTTTTAATTCTGTCAGTAATTCCTCTGCGATTGTCATAAATTCCGACAGGGATTGGACAGAGAGCAGACGTTCTTTTGAAAAAGTACGCAAAAAGTCAGTCCTCAGACTGACTGTCTGTGAGGAATTATCCTGGGCTTCCAGAAAGCTAAGAAGCAGTCCGAGCAGGGTAGAAAGGCGGAATTGATTTCCGGAGGCGTTTCGGATATTCCGTGGAAAGGCAGAAGCACAGAGATTAGTAAGTTCCGTGCGAACGGCGTTAAAATCAGCAATTTCCAAGTAATTCATCAGCTTTTTTACACCTTCTAAATAGGTATTAGAAGGTGGGGCGTCGGTTCCAATATCCAAAAAGCTATCATAAAAATAAAGATGTTCTGTTGAATTATTTGTTTCATTTTCCTGCCAGAAATGATGATAGGAAAGGGCTTCTCTGGCTTCCTCGTATGCCTGGGCAATATATTCATAGCCGTTGTGAATAAGGCTGACGGAAACAGCGGTTTCCAGTTGAAAACTAGAGAGGAGAAAGCGGGTTACTTGTTTGATAACGGAAGGAACCTTTTCCGGAATATGATCTTCCTCTAGCCGGATTAAGGTAACGGTATCACCATGGCAGACAGCGGGAATAACTGCGGAAAATTCCTGAAAAAGCTCCAAAATAACATTTCGGAGAACAAAATAATAGAGATTGGAGGATGGGTCGGCATGAACATTTTCTTCCGGCGAAGTGTTTAAAACTGTTTTTTCGATATTCAGAGGCAGCCATACGATGATCAAAAAATTGTCTCGATCGGTTAAAATTCCATAGCCAGCCGGTTTGGAGGAGGTCGTAAAAAGGGCTTCTATGATATCCGGGTTGGAAATATGACCAGAGAAAATGCCGGACAACAGTCGATTGTAGTTTTGCTGCTTTTCTTGATTGGTATGGATTTGGAGCGAAACTTTATCCTGCCGAAGCTGGATTAAGGCTTCCTCTAAAGCCTGATAGGTATGGGAATTGTACAGATCCAGGCGGGAGGTATTCTGCCTGGCATGTTGCAAAACGCCTAGTACGGCTGCCATAGGATCATAGGTCTTTTTGGAAAAGTAAAGGGAGAGCAGAACGCCGGCAATGGAACACAAAACCATTTCACAAGAGATGATTCGTTTAAAAATCCGTAATTTATTATAAAACAGAGCATCGGGGATACAGATTCCATAATTCCAGCCAAGGATATTAGAAGAGGTTGTTAATACCATATAATTGGCGTTTTGAATCTGGTGTATGCCGTCAGTTGGCGCAGGCTGATTTGGAAGAAGGTCATGTTGCGTGGAAAACAACAAAGTTCCTTCTTTGTCGGAAAGAAAGCCGATACCCGAAAGAGCAGAGCTATTTGCAGTCAGACGGGTATAAAGAATGGATTTTGGAACATGAATAAGGAGGACGCCGATAAGGTCGTGGTGGATATCATAGACTTTTCGGACAAATAAAAAGGGAAGTTTGTCGGTTGAAGGCGGCAAACAGCCAAAGTCTGGGCAGGTGTCTAGCAGGGAAAGAAATTCTTTTTCAGAAAGCTCGAATTTTTTTGGATATAGGAAAAAATCTTCTCCGGCAAATCGTCTTCTGGCAGAGGAAATTATAGAATGACTGCCGGGATAATAAACATCAATACAGTTCCATTCCGTCCGTCCATTGATAAACGTATAAAGGCTTTCCTGAAGTTCCGTTACCTGCAAAAGCTCCTGCGGCGTGCATTTGCTCCCTAAAGAAGCATTGTTTAGGAAGAGCTGACTTTGGGCAATTGAACCGCTTAGTTCATAGATATTTTGTATTAGATTATCCAAATCCTGCGCGTTGTTGTGAAGAACAAGAGTCTGCTGGATTTCTGTTTCCTTGCGGTAAGAAGAAACGGAGTAAAGATAGCCTATGAGGTTTAGCAAAATCAAGAAACCTGCCAGAAACAAATAGGATATCAAAATAGAAGCAAAGATACTTTTTGGGGTAGTTGTTTTTGTTTTTTTAAAGCAAAGATTCATAAGCATAAATAGATTCACCTCTGTAATGGGATAGTACGAATTAATTGGTCTTTATTATAGCAAATGGGTTTTTAAAAGGAAATGACTTTTCACCAAATATAGATTAGATCGTAAAAAATGGGCAGGGGACGCAAAAATAGCGACATAGAATAAAGAAGAAAATGTTAAATTTAAGACATAAAGAGTAAGGAATGGTACTAGAAGTTCTGCTGTTTTGCTGTTTATACTAGAGGTGGCGGACGACCTGACGCCTAGAGCAAATAAAAAAGGCGGTAGGAGGCGTGTCGATATAACATGTAATCATAAAATATGAGGAGGTTTTAGGATGAAGAAACACAAATTGATGTCTATGTTTTTGGTACTGACGTTCCTGATTTTGAGCTTGGCTGGCTGTGGCGGGAAAAAGACAGAAGATTTAAAAGAGACCGGGCAGAAGGAGAGCGAGCAGGAAAGGAAGGAACAGGATAAGACGGAGGGGACAGAGACGAACGAAGAGGGGCAGCAAGAGGATACAAAATCAGGTGGTTTTGTAGAGACCAAGCTTCCATTGACAGAGGAACCGGTAACGTTTAAAATTTTTTATCCGTCTAATGCAACACTGATGGAAATTGTATCAAATCCCAACGAAACCTATTTTTTTCAGGAATTGGAGAAACGGACAAACGTTCATATCGAATGGGATACCCCGGCGGCAGGGCAGGAAGCTACGGCATATAATCTGATGATCGCCTCCGGAAATTTAGCCGATATTATTTATAATACGACTGCAATGAACGGAGCTAGATACCCGGATGGACTGGACGCAGCAGTGACAGACGGATATTTCCTGGATTTGACAGAAATGATACCGCAATATGCGCCGAATTATTACCATGTAATCAACAACTGGTCGGATACGGTGAAAAAGGCGACCGTGACAGACGGCGGTAAGATGGTAGGGGTTTACCAAATAGCCTATGTGCCGCAGGGAGCTTTTTATGGGCTGTATATCAGAGAGGACTGGCTAGAGGAGTTGGGTCTGGAGATTCCGCAGACTTATGAGGAAATGGAAGAAGTTTTGGTGGCATTTAAAGACAAAAAGGGTGCGACAGCACCGCTTTCTCTTTGCCCGTCTGGCAGTAATTATGACAATAGTATGAGCGCCGGGTTTGGCGTGACCAACAGTTTTTTCCAGATAGACGGAACTGTAAAATATGGACCGTCAGAAGAGGGCTGGAGGGAATATGTCACTTTGCTAAATGATTGGTACGCCAAGGGGCTGATTGATCCGGACTATATGACGCAGACTGGGATCATGCCGGATACCAGTATGATTACGACCGGACGAACCGGGATTTTCCCAACGATCTATACGATGCCTTCTTCTTTGTATTATCCGTCTATGGAGGAGGGAGCAAAGATTACTCCGATTGTAGAGCCGAAAAAGAACAAAGACGATGAACTTCATATCCGTTTGACCAATTTTGAAGTGGGAGTTTATTATACGATTTCGGCAGAATGTCAGAAGCCGGAGATTGCCCTCGGGTGGATGGATTACCTGTATTCAGAAAAAGGAGCAGATTTTGCGAATTTCGGAGTGGAAGGATATTCCTTTGAATACGATGAGAATGGGGAACCACAATATACTGATTTGATTAAACAAAATCCGGATGGAATGAGCTTTACGCAGGCGTTTACGTATTATTGTATGCCTGCCAGCAGACCGGTACTTCAGGATTGGAGAAGAGAGCTGCAGATCGTACCGGAGGAGGATCTGAAGTGCTATGATATCTGGGGACAGGCTGATACCGCATGGCTGATGCCGACAGGGGTTTTGATGACCTCGGAGGAAAACCAGGAATATGCTAAGATTATGGCGGATATTACTTCATATGTAGAGGAGAATACCAACAACTTTATTACCGGAGTTCGCCCGCTTAGCGAATTTGACGATTATCTGGCGCAGTTAGAAAAGCTTGATATCAAGAGAGCGATTGAAATATATCAGGCGGCGTTGGATCGGTATTATGCACGATGAAAAAAGCAAAATAAAGAGTAAAGAAAAAAGAGCTGGTGATTCAGCTCTTTTTTTGCAACTATTCGATCATAACCTCCATCGGATAATAAGTGCTGTAGTAACGTTTTCCTTTGGAAGTTTTATATGCTTTTACTGTAAAGAGATAGCTTTGCCCGGACTGCAGGTTGTCTATGGTATAGCTGGTATCTTTCGTAAGAGCGAGCCGCTTCCAGGAATCGCTTGGTTTGTTTTTGCAGTAGACAAGATAACCTGTCGTGCCGTTAGCGCTGTCCCAGGTAAGCGTGGCACGTCCTGAACTGGTTTTGACAGAAAAATCAACTGCTTCCGGTTTGGTAGCCGTATAAATATGGGTATATGGCTTTTCTGAGATCTGCGTTCCGTTTTGGTTCCGGTATGCCTTGACTGCAAACAGATAGGCGGTAGCAGATTGCAGAGATTTTACGGTATAAGAGGTAGTACCGACAGGAACAGAAGCAATCCGTTTCCATTTTTTCAGGGTAGTCTGGTACTGGTATAAATAATAGCCGTCTACGCCCGTCGCTTTGTTCCAGGTTAGCTTGACGCTGTATTTTCCAGAGGCGGCATTTAAGCCGGAAACCAATGGAATACTGCCGGAGCCGGTCGAATCTCCGGAGAGGCTCGGCACATAGGAATCCTGGTAGGTGTGGTTGCAAAGGGAACAGGTATGTAACGTATAGCCCTGTGATGTCTGCGTCGGTTTTACCTGTTTACTGGTATAGGCATGAGAACTCATCGTAAAAACCTGTCTGGCAGTAATCGTCGGCTCGGCTTTTAGAGAAATCGTAATAATCGCCGTACCAGGAGCCAGCATCGTAACAACACCATTTTCCGCTACGGTAGCGATAGCAGGATTGCTGCTTGTAAAGGTAAAATTGGATGGAAGCAATCCTGGGCGACTAGAATCAAATCCGGAGTTAAAATGCCGGATATCAAGTGAAATAGCAGAACCTTGTTTGCCGCAGGATACCATTTGATCCCCGACGGTTTTTAGCCGCACCAGAGACTTTTGGATGGAAACGGTACGGACGGCAGAACGGCTTCCTGTAAGCGCGGGATCGGCGGCGGGCGCATTATCAAAAAACTGCGTCCAGTTTAGAATTCCGTCACTGCCTTGAAAACAGCCGATTCCAATGCTGGTGGCATGTTCACTCATGATGTTGGCATAGTGACCCTCCGAGCTGTTCCAGGCAGCCATAACAGCGTTAGGAGAAGGATACCCTACGGCAATATTTTCAGCCTTGTAGGTGCCGCGGGAGGAAGCAGTAAAGCAAGAGCTTCCATCCGGTCTAAAATGGCTGGAATTGTAATATAAAGAGATTTCTGCTGCACGCTGCATGGCGGTTTCGGTCAGATCCTTATCCAGAGCAAGCGCCGGAAGCCCCTTGGCTGCACGGGTTTGATTGACAATCGTTAATACTTCATTGACATAGTTATAATTTTCGGTTCCCTGCAAGGTCAGGTTGACAAGATCGCCGGAAGCACCTGGATTGGTTTCGCCTGGCTTGTTGTCCTCTGGCTTGCCGTCTTCCGGTTTTGTATTCTCCGATCCGCTTCCAGAGGAGATCTTATCGATTTCGGTCTTGAGCTGAGCGGCAGTATAGGCGCCGGAGAGAACGTTACGTATCCGGTCATTGCCATCAATAATAGCGGTAAACGGGAATGTACCGCCGCCTCCATCTTTGAAAAACAGGTCAAAATACTCCCACATAACATTGGCAAGCCGGCTGCTGACGTCATAGCAGGCAGTAATTTTAGAGCCGCAGTAGGTATTGGCAAAGTTTTTGGTGGTATTGGCGTCTGCGGAATTACATTCTGCAAAAATAACGCGGATATTCGGATCGTTGATCCAATTGCTTCCGGCGATACTTTTGAGCGTCCAGGAGGTATTGCCGCACCGGATATGCCCAAATACAATAAGCGTGATTTGCCCTGGCGCTCCCTTTGAGGAAACGGGTGTTTCGTTTACAGAATTAAACGTATAATCCAGATTCGGGTAGCCTGGCTGTTCGCCGGCTGCCTCTGCCGACAGGCTTGTCATGCCTGGAAGCAGTCCGCTCAGACTCATAAAAGCGCCGAAAGGCAAAAGCATGAGGCTTAAAAGAAATGCTAACAGACGTTTTGAAGTATGATGTTTCATTGTATATCTTCCTCCTATCTTCTATCCTATATTCGTCAAGAATTATACTGTATTTTATAAAATCCTGCAAGCAAAGAATGAATTTTTCCGGTGAGGTTGTTATAGACAGAGATTCAAATGTTTGATATGATGATAGAGAGTAAAAATTCTGCTAAGGAAAGAGAGGAATCGGAATGGGGAAAGAAATTGTAGTAGTGGCGCTTGGACGTAATGCGTTTGGAACAACATTGCCAGAGCAGAAAAAAGCGGTAAAGGGAGCAGCAAGGGCGATTGCTGATTTGGTAGAAGATAAATATCAGGTCGTTATCACACACAGCAACGGACCGCAGATTGGGATGCTGCATACGGCGATGACGGAATTTAGCAGGCTAGAGCCGGACTTTACCGTAGCGCCGATGTCGGTCTGCGGAGCTTTAAGTCAGGGATATATCGGCTATGATTTGCAGAATACAATTCGTACGGAGTTGCTCGAACGCGGGATTTATAAGCCGGTTTGTACGATTATTACCCAGGTACGCGTCGATCCGTTTGACCGGGCGTTTCAGCATCCGACCAAGGTGATCGGACGGTATATGGAAAAAGAGGAGGCGGACGCCGAGGTAAAGAAGGGGAATTTTGTCACACAAGAGGAACGGGGCTATCGGCGGATCATACCATCGCCAAAGCCGATTGATATTTATGAGATCGATTCGATCCGGACGCTGGTAGAGGCGGGACAGATTGTCATTGCCTGCGGAGGCGGCGGGATTCCGGTGCTGCAGCAGGGGACAAGATTAAAAGGCGCCAGCGCGATCATTGAAAAAGATGCTACGGCTGCCAGACTGGGACAAATGCTGAATGCAGAGGCAGTTTTATTTCTGACCAAACGGGAGTGCTTAACGATCCACCGGGATACTCCGGAGGAAACCCCTCTGCGGGAGATTACGGCAGCAGAAGCAGCTTCTTATATGGAACAAGGTCATTTTGAACCTGGTCTGGATTTGGCAAAGATGGAGGCGGCTGTAGAGTTTGTGACCTCCGGAGAGAACCGGCGTGCCGTGATTACTACGTTAGAAAAAGCGAGTGCCGGAATGAAAGGACGTGCCGGTACGATTATCCGCGCGTAAGTTGTTCACACATCTGCTTTTTGCCGTCTGACACCGCTCCGCCAGGAACGATGTCAGACGGTAAACTATGCTTCGATATGCTTTCGGTAAACGCTGCGGGCAAAATAGGCTACGCCGAGCGTATAAAGCAGGATAATCGCTTCCAACAGATAAACGTTGGTGATCATACCTGTCTGGAAAAGTCCGGCAAGGACGTCTAACAGAAAATGAAGCAAAATGGAAAGCGGAAACAAAAAGCGCAGCTCTGGTTTCATTACGGAAAAGAATACCAGAACGGAAAGAGAGATTTGCAGGGCAAAGGCAACTGCGCGCTCAAAGGCAGAGACAAAATACATGGTTGGCGGAGTGTTGATCAGACTATTGATCGTAGCCTCTATCGTGGCTGCAGCTTCTCCGGCTTGTTCTAAGAGGACATCCGTTCCCATAGCATTGATGCTGGTAGCTAAAATCATAGCGTTTAACAGGGAAAGGGCGCCTAGAAGGATCGCTTCGGCTCCGCCATGACCGATTCCATACATAATAGGGGTAGTACCGTCCGGCTCCTCCTTTTTTAACATACGAAAGGCAAAAAAGCGTCCTGTTTCCTCAAAAAGCCCGGCGGCGAGCCCGCCGTAAATGGCATAACCCCATGGGGAGGAAGCAAGGAAGCGGCTGATCGGGGTATCCAGCCCTAAAAACAGCATGTGTACCATCTGCTCCAACGCTCCGGCAAAAGCCAGGAAAATCAAAATACCGTAAATGCAGGGACGGAGACGCGCCCTTGTATTTTTTTTGTAGGCTACCAGAACAAGAAGCGGCAGAATAAAGCAAAGAGTAGCTGCCGCGCCCAGGATCGTGACGGTAGAATTCGGGATTGTAGTCATAGGACATTCCTCGTTTCTTTTGAATTTTACAGTGTGTGATATAGTATAGCATGGGAAAAAGGGGATGTAAACTCTTTCTGAAAAAACTTGTAGAACTGCGGGCTTTGTGCTACAATAACTCCAATCATTTTCAGGAAAGGCAAGCAATTATGGAAAAGAATAACGAATATCAGGTGCCGTGTCTGCCAAGGGGTCAAAAAGATCTGGAACTAGAAGTTCCCGGCTCAAAAAGCCTTACGAACCGGGCGCTTTTGCTGGCGGCGCTGGCTGACGGGACAAGTATCCTGCAGGGAGCGTTGTTTAGTGAGGATTCTCGGTATTTTTTAAAAGGACTGAAAGATTTGGGCTTTGAGGTAGAGGCAGACGAGGAACAAAAGACCGTCCGGGTAAAGGGGCTTGGTGGAAGGATGCCCCGGAAAACCGGACGCGTATATGTAGGAAGCGCCGGGACTGCCGCGCGGTTTTTGACAGCCATGTTGGCTTTTGCCGGTGGAACATATGAGCTGGACGCTTCCGAACAGATGAAAAAGCGCCCGATGAAGCCGCTGCTGGAGGCGCTGACAGGGCTTGGCGTAGAGGTAAACTATCAAGGCGAGGTGGGATGCTTTCCGTTTGTACTACGATCAGAAGGCATAAAAGGCGGAGAAGTAAGCATTGATATCGGCGTGAGCAGCCAGTTTTTAAGCGCTCTGTTAATGGCAGGGACGATGCTGCCGGAAGGACTGCGGATTCATCTGACCGGAGAACGGAAGGCGCTCCCGTATGTTGAGATGACGGCAAAGCTGATGGAACGCTTTGGAGTGTGTGTCCGTCAGGAGAAAGTCTTGGGAAGCGGCGAAATGATCTGGATCGTACCGGGAAAGAGTCAAACGGCTTGTGACGCCGGGACTGCCGTCGGAACCAGGTATCGTGCGGGAACGTATGAAATAGAGCCGGATTTGTCAGGCGCCTGCTATTTTTATACGATGGCGCTGCTGCTGGGGATTTCGGTACGAATACGGAGGGTACATCTGGACTCCTTGCAGGGGGATAAAAAATATTTGCAGGTGCTAAAACAGCTTGGATGCCAGGTCGAGGATACACCGGAGGGAGTGCAGGTAAACGGAAGGACGACAGAAGGGAATGGACTGATAGAATATCCTGGAATCACAGTCAATATGAATGATTTTTCCGATCAGACGATGACGATGGCAGTGGCGGCGGCGTTTGCCAAAACTCCCAGCCGGATAGAAGGAGTAGGGCATATTCGTTTTCAAGAGTCGAACCGTATTGCCGCTATTGTAACGGAACTGGGACGTCTGGGCATCGGCTGCAAAGAGCGTTCAGACGGACTTGAAATCTATCCGGCAGCCGTGCAGCCGGGGCGTGTCCGAACCTATGACGACCATCGGATGGCGATGGCGTTTGCGCTTATCGGACTGCGGGTTCCTGGAATTGTGATCGAAAATCCGGGCTGCTGTGCAAAAACTTTTGAGAATTATTTTGAGCTGCTGGAAGAAATTGCCAGAGGATGCAAGAAACGATAACATAGAAATGGAGTAAACGATGAATTTAGAACATTTATTAAATCACAGGAAGGTATTATATTCTCTGGAGGTATTTCCGCCAAAGGCGACGACTTCCATTGATACGATTTACAACACGCTATATGGTCTGCGGAGTTTAAAGCCGGACTTTATCAGCGTTACCTATGGGGCGGGAGGTTCTGAGACGCAGAAAAACAAAACCTGTGAGATCGCCTCTCTGATTAAAAAGGAGTATGGGATTGAGCCGGTCAGCCATCTGACCTGTATTGGTTCCGACAAGGCGGAAATAAAAGCCTCTTTAGAGCAGCTTCGAGAAAACGGCGTAGAAAATATTTTGGCGCTGCGCGGGGATCGGAGACCGGAAATCAAAGAGTCTAAGGATTTTAAATATGCCAGCGACCTGGTAGCGTTTATTAAGGAAACAGCTCCGGATTTCCATTTGATTGGGGCATGTTATCCGGAAGTGCATGGGGAAGCGGTCAGCCCGGAAGCGGATATCCGCAACCTGAAATACAAGATTGAGGCAGGCGTCAGCCATTTGGTGACGCAGCTCTTTTTTGACAACAATCGTTTTTATGAATTTTGGAATAAATGTATGCAGGTAGGGATTGACGTGCCGATAGAAGCAGGGATTATGCCGGTGACAAACCGTTCGCAGATTGAACGGATGGTAGTGATGTGCGGGGCGAGTATCCCGCTGCAGCTTCGCCGGATCATCGAAAAATTCGGGGACAATCCCAAAGTGCTAAAGGACGCGGGGATTGCTTACGCTATCGGGCAGATCGTCGATCTGGTAGCGAACGGAGTGCGGGGAATTCATTTGTATACCATGAACCAGGTAGATACGGCGAGCCGGATTACCGAAAGTGTGGAATATATGATCCGAAGCTGCAACTGACCGGAGAGCCGGAGCATTCGGAAAGAAAGATAAATAAAAAAGACGACTGGAAAAGGAAGGAAAACAGGTAGATGGAGCTGACACGAAAACTTCTGAAAAAGGAAGAGGTACTACGCTATTTAGGGTATCAGGGAACAGAGATTCCCCCGCATACAGAACGGTTGATTGAGAGCTGTATATTGGAAACATTAAAGCTGGTACGTCCTTCCTATCTTTACCGCAGATATCCGATCCGGCAGTCGGCAGAGGGGATTTTGGTAGAGGGGACAACGCTTTGCATGAGCGGAGAGGATATCCGCAGACATTTGGAGGGGTGCGCGGAGATCTATTTGGTCTGTGCTACGGTAGGAGCGTTTGTAGACAAGCAAATCCGGCTGAAAATGGTGACGGAACCGGCGGCAGGCGTGGTACTGGATAGCTGCGGTTCAGTCGCGGTAGAACAAGTGATAGAGGCTGCCGAACGGGAAATTGAGCAGGAGGTAGAGGCAGAAGGGAAACGGATTACATGGCGCTTTAGCCCTGGATACGGAGATCTTCCCCTAAAGCTGCAGCAGGAACTGGCGGATACGTTGGATCTTCATCGGCGGCTGGGCGTAAGTGTGAGCGAGGATATGCTTCTGGCTCCTTCTAAATCGGTGACAGCGATCATTGGTGTTATGGAAACTGCCTGGCAGGAGGAAGGGGAGAAGGGCAGTAAATGCGAACGATGCCAAAACCGGGAACGCTGTAACTTTTATCAAAGGGAGGGTTTAAAAAAATGAAGCAGATAACTATACTGGACGGCGGCATGGGAACAATGCTCCAAAGTTTGGGGGCGCCTATGGGAAAAGTGCCGGAGGAACTCAATATCACGCATCCGGAACTGTTAAAGCAGATACACCGCAGTTATATAGAAAGCGGCGCAGATATCCTTTATGCCAATACGTTCAGCGCCAACCGCTATAAGCTGCGGGACAGTTCATATACCGTAGAGGAGCTGGTATCTGCCGGAGTCCGCAACGCCAGGGAAGCGGTAGAAGAAAGCGTCGGAGAAGGGAACGGAGATGGCAGGGAAAGCACGAGCCGGGTACAGGTGGCGCTGGATATCGGACCGGTGGGCAAGCTGTTGGAGCCAAACGGGGACTTAAAATTTGAAGAGGCGTATGAGATTTTTCGGGAGATGCTGGAGGCAGGCGCAGCGGCGGGCGCCGATCTGGTCGTCTTTGAGACGATGACGGATTTGCTGGAGATGAAAGCGGCTGTTCTGGCAGCAAAAGAGCATACCGGGCTGCCGGTTTATACGACGATGAGCTTTGAAAAAAACGGCAGGACGTTTACTGGTGTAACGGTGGCAGCAGCGGCGATTACGCTGACGGCGTTAGGAGTGGATGCGCTTGGAATCAACTGTTCACTGGGACCGGAAGAAATCCTGCCGATGGCGGAAGAAATGCTGCGCTATACGCATTTGCCGGTAATCGTAAAGCCAAACGCCGGGCTTCCGAACCTGATGACGCAGCAATATGACGTAGAACCGGAGGAATTTGCCCGACAGATGAAGCAAATGTTGGAAAAGGGTGTTCGTATCGTAGGGGGCTGCTGCGGGACGACGCCGGAGTATATCAAAAAGCTGCAGAAGGTATGCGCAGACTGGGCTTTTGAGAACCAAGCTTTCGGTCAGACGCACGCTGAACAACAGACCTGTTCCACACAGGCACATTCCTGGCTTTGCAGCGCGAATCAGGTAGTAGAGGTAAGTGGTGTCCGTGTCGTCGGAGAGCGGATTAACCCGACAGGAAAGAAGCTGTTTAAGGAAGCGCTCCGCAATCACAACCTGGGCTATATTTTAAATCAGGCGTTGGAACAGGTGCAGGCAGGGGCACAGATTCTGGACGTCAATGTGGGGCTGCCGGAAATTGACGAAAAGCAGATGATGGTAGACGTTATAAAAGAGCTGCAGGGGATTTTGGATGTGCCGTTGCAGATTGATTCGACCAATCCGGAAGTACTGGAAGCCGCGCTGCGGATTTATAACGGCAAGCCGCTGGTCAATTCGGTCAATGGTGAGCAAGCGGTACTGGATCAGATTCTGCCCCTGGTGAAAAAATACGGAGCAGCCGTGATTGGTCTGACGTTGGACGAGTCTGGTATTCCAGACAAAGCAGAAGAGCGTGTGGCGATAGCGGAAAAAATCGTGCGTGCAGCAGAGTGTTACGGAATCGCCAGAGAGGATATTTATATCGACTGCCTGACGATGACGGCCTCGGTCAAGCAGGCAGAGGTAGCGGAAACCTTAAAAGCAGTCAGTATGGTCAAGGAGCGTTTGGGAGTAAAGACACTCCTTGGCGTATCGAACATTTCCTTTGGTCTGCCGAACCGGGAACTGATTAACACAGCCTTTTTGACGATGGCGCTGGAACATGGGCTGGATCTGCCGATTATGAATCCAAACAACGCGGCGATGATGGGAGCGGTCGATGCGTATCGTGTACTGTGCGGGGAGGATAGCGGATCGCAGGCGTATGTGGAAAAATACCACGGGCAAGTGGTAGAAACAAAACTGGCGGCAAAGGAGGCAGCAGGCGGACAGATAAAGAAGAACGAGTCGTCGGATGAAACAGGCTCCGGAGAAGGCAATGCTTCTTCAAAGAACGGCGTATTGACGGAAAAGCTGCGTTACGCCGTATTAAAAGGAATTAAGGATAGCGCAGGAGAGGATACGAGAGAATTACTCAAAGAGCAGGAGCCGCTTGCGCTGGTCAACGGAATTTTGATTCCCGCGTTGGATCAGGTAGGTGTGGAATTTGAAGAGGGACGCTTGTTTCTGCCGCAGCTCCTTCAATCTGCCGGGGCGGCACAGGCTGCTTTTGAGGTAATCAAACAATATATGGCTTCCCAGCCGAAGCAGGAGGGAGCCGGAGAAACGGCGATTTCCAAAGGGAAGATTATCCTGGCTACGGTAAAAGGAGATATTCATGATATCGGGAAAAATATTGTAAAGGTAGTATTGGAAAATTATGGATATCAGGTAATCGATTTGGGAAAAGACGTGCCGGTAGAAACGGTTGTGGAAACGGCAAAGCAAACCAAGGCGCCGTTAGTGGGGCTAAGCGCTTTGATGACGACGACCGTAGTCCATATGGAGGCGACGATTCAGGCAATCCGGGAAGCCGGGCTGGATTGTAAAATCATGGTAGGCGGCGCCGTCCTTACGCCGGAGTATGCCCAAAAAATCGGTGCGGATTATTACGCAAAGGACGCAAAGCAATCTGCGGATATTGCAAAAGAAGTGTTTGGAGGGTAAGGGCAATGCTAGTGACAGCGACGAAAGAGGACATAGAGCAATATATGGAATTCGCCTATTCCCTGGCGATGGATCAGACCAAATCCGGGTATCGGCTTTTTTCAGATGGAGTTTCGACAAAGGATCAGTTTATCGATCACGTCTGGAAGGGCTATCAGCAAGGGGATCAGGAACTTCTTCTTTTTATATCGGAAGGGAACGTAGAAGGTTGGATTCAGTTCTATTTTATAGAAAAGGATCGATACCTTCAGACAACCGGTTTTCTGACCAACCGGAACACAGAGCAGGCATTGGCAGAGTTTATCGAATATACGAGAGAGCATTTTGCTGGCTATAAGCTGTATTTGGGATTTCCAAAGAAAAATTCCCGTGCTACGGCATTTTTACAAAAAAGCGGCGCCAGGCTAGTAGAAGAAGCTTATCATGATATTTTTCTTTTAGAGGATTCTAAACTGCCGCCTGTACCGAACGGTCTGGTAAGGGTGACAGAAAGCAATTTTTCGGAATTCCGGGAAATACATCAGACAGAACCAGACACCTACTGGAACTCTGATCGTATGTATGCTGCCTTGGATAAGTGGATAATTTATCTGTTATATCGGGAAGAAAAAGCAGTAGGATATCTTTGTGCAAGAGATGGGGAAATCTATCATCTGGGCTATCGGGATCGGAGCTTTGACCCGGAAGTATACAAGGCTTTGGTGGCAAAGATATTGCAGGATTTTAAGAAAGCGGGCTATCCGTATCTGATCTTTTTTAACGAGGAAGAAAGCCAGGCAACCGCATTAGAGCTGGGATTTTCCTGTGTAAGCGAATATGTTTTATATATCAGATAAGAGTGGAATTACGCCGTAAGAATACAGAGCCGGAGTTTTGATTTTTTCAAAACTCCGGCTCTAATTTTGTATGGATTAGGAAAGTTCTCTAGGCGAGAATTCCACTTTATGGAATTCTTTTTCAAAGTCTGTTTGTTGATTATGGCTGAGAAGGCGTTTCTGATTGCCCGGTTGTATCATCGGCTCCGGCTCCTTCCGGCAGCTCCGGCTTGTCCGGATCAAAAATAAAGGAATGAAGAGTGGCTTTGGTTTCCTCCCAATGTGGGACAAGAACACGTTTCCGGTCAATCGTCGTATCGTCAAAGCATCCGTCCTCCGGCAGCCGCAGGTTGTCCAGGCTCATATCCTTTAGACCGATTTCCAGAGCATCGGATAAATAAACCTTACAGTTGTTTTTCCGTATGTCGGTCTCTACTAAAGGCAGAACGGTATTGACAACGGAGAGCATTTCCGGAATACTGGCAGTCTTTAATTCGGAAAAAATAGAATTCATTACCCGACGGTGCCTGGAAGTACGTCCCATATCATTGTTGGAGCCGTCTAAAGTAGCGACTTTACGAACCCGACAGTAGCCCAGCGCCTGGTTGCCGTTGACGCGCTGCTTACCGGCAACGACGTTGCGGTAGGATTTGTTGGAAATATAATTCGTATGGTTTAAGTAATAAGCTTCCTCGTCAGTCAATTCCAGCTCGATTCCACCTAAAGCATCAATGATCTGCTCAAAGGTATCAAATCCGACCAGAGCATAACCGTCTAATTGAATATCATAATTGAGGGCAATCGTCTCATATAAAGTATTGATTCCGCCCTTAGCGTAGGCTACGTTAATACGATCGTCACCATAGCCAGGGATTGTCACCCAACTGTCCCGCATCAGGGAGGTCAGCTTCATTTTTTTTGTCTTGGTATTTAAGGTAGCAATCATGATAGAATCGGTATGCCCTTTACTTTCAATCGCTTCTAAACCAAGCAGCAGGATGTTGTAGACGCCCTCTTCATGTCTGGCATTACGGAAGGTATCCGACATCAGACTAAGGCTGACATTTGGAGTAAGCTCCCCGTCTAAAAGATCGGTATCATCTGCCGAATCAGGATCGTCCTTTCCGGTATAATTGATTTTGTTATACGCATATTCCGTCGCTAAGTTGATCATAAAGTCCCTGCCAGGTTTGGTAAAAATCAAAAACGCCACACAGGCACTCATCAGCAGGATTATCGTAGCGATGATTTTCAGTGCGCGACCTTTTTTCTTTTTTCTTTTATGTTTTTTGCCATTGTGTCCTTGCCTTGATGTATGATTCATAGGGGTATCCATCTCCTCTTGTACTTGCCTGGCGAGAGAACGGCTCAGGCTTTTTGTTAAATCGAAATCATCAGAGTAATCCTGTTCTGATGTATCTGGCTGCTTTTTCAATATTCCTCATCCTTTCGACCTTTCTATAAGCAAAATGGTAACTGTCTGTAAAACGCAGAAAACCGTTCAAGCTTTATGGACGGTTCTATCATAGCATACTTTTCCCGGAAAATATATTAAATTTTTTTGACTTTTTCACAAAATTACAGGATAATAGAAGAGGAGAGAAGAAAAAAGAAAAAAGAGAGGAGAGCTTGGCATGAAAATATTATGGATGGAACCAGTGATGAAACAGATGATTTGGGGCGGAAACCGTCTGCGGACGGAATTCGGTTATGAGATACCAGGAGAACATACAGGGGAATGTTGGGCAATCAGCGCGCATCCGACCGGAGACTGCCGGGTAAAAATAATATCAGGAATACAGCCGCAGCGAAAACAGCCGCTAAAAGAATTGCAGGAACAACAGGAACAGGCGGAACGGGGGAATTTGCCGGAAGACGTAAGTCTTCTTTCGGAGCTATGGCGAGAACACCGGGAACTGTTTGGCGGGATGGAGGGGGAGGTATTTCCACTACTGACTAAAATTATCGACGCTACTGCAGATTTGAGTATTCAGGTTCATCCGGACAACGAGTACGCAAGGGAGCATGAAAACGGCTCTTTGGGAAAAACGGAATGTTGGTATATTTTAGGCTGTGATCCAGGAACAACGATTATTATCGGGCATCATGCAAGAACAAAGGAGGAGCTGCGGGAGCTGGTAGAGGCTGGACGATTCCAGGAGCTGATCCGGGAAATTCCGGTGCATCCAGGCGACTTTTTTCAGATCAATCCGGGCTGTGTTCATGCGATTAAGGGCGGAACGCTGCTGTTAGAGACACAGCAAAGCAGCGATATCACCTACCGGCTTTATGATTATGGGAGGCTTCAGGATGGGAAGCCAAGGGAACTGCATCTGGAAAAAAGTATGGATGTGATTATCTGTCCGGCAGAGAATTCGCCGGACGAGAAGGAACATGCCGGGGCGGAGGCTGCGCGGCGGTATATCCGTTATCAGACAGAGGATGGTTCCTTTGTAGAGCATCTGACGACCTGCCCTTATTTTACCGTAGAACGGATCGGTGTGAAAGGGAAGCTTTCCCTGACGGAGATCCGGGAGACGGGTTCGGTAAAATTTGATCTGTTCAGCGTGATAGCCGGGGAAGGGAGCCTGGGTGGGATTGTGTTGAAAAAGGGCGATCATTTTATTGTGCCGTATGGCTGTGGGGAAGAGGAGTTTTTGGGGGAGATGGAGCTGATTCATGCGACGCCGTGAGGAATATCGGCAGGCGGGAAGGGGAAACAGATGAGAGCAATCGTCATAGATGACAATATTGCATTTGCAAGACAGTTTTGCTGCGTGGTCATGGAGCAGGCAAGGCAGCAGGGACTGAATCTGGAAGCCGAATTTCTTTCGGAGGAAAACAGAGAAAGGGTGCTGACGTTTCAGACCTTGTATGACCTTTACTTTCTGGATATTGAGATGCCAGGGAAGACGGGAATGGAATTGGCAAGGGAGCTGCGGCAAACGCATCCGGATCGGGAGCTTGTGTTTGTCAGCGCCCATGAACACTATATGCGTAAGCTTTTCCCGGTAAAGCCATTGGCATTTATCCGAAAGACCTGTTTTATGGAGGACTTGCAGGAGGCAATAGCGGAATTAAAAAAGCAGCAGAAGGCTCAGGACATACAGATGGTATTAGGGAAGGAAAAGCGGATCATATACCCAGCGAAGCTGATCTATGGACAGAGTGTGGAGCATTATATCAGGCTGGTAACATCAGAGGGGGAGCTGCCGCTGATCCGGATGAAGCTGGAGCAACTGGAGAAGGAGCTGGCGGGATATGATTTTTTGCGCCCTCATGAAAGATATCTGGTTAATCTCTACTATATAGAACAGATAGAACCGTCTAAGCTTCTGCTGAAAAACGGAACGGAAATCCCGGTTAGCCGTTCCAGGAGGAAAGAAATGCAGAAGAGGCTGATGGAGTGGTTTGAATAGCACAGTCAGGGGGAAGGAATGTGTGGTTTCCTGAATTTTTAGCAAGCGTGTATGAATCTGTATTATTTGTATGGTTTTTGGATTTTTTTTGCGGCAGCCGCTATACAGGCTGGAAGAGAGGAGCTTTTGGAGGATTGGCGGGGATGGCTTTGAGTATCCATATCCTGCTGATGGATGCCTGGGCAGGAGAACCGGAAGCACTCTCTTTATGGATCGATGCCTTTCTGCTGGCTGTTTATTGGAAATATTGCCTGAATTCTTCTTTTTTGCATTTTTTAGCTGCTTTTGGGATCTATTATTTGGGAATTGGTATCAGCGTGATTGCCCCAGTAATCGGAATGGAGCTTTGTCTGGGGGAGGGTGTTCCTGCATTACTGGGAGAAAACCAAAAAGCCAGGGTAATATTTTTGTTGTTGGATAAAGGTCTGTTGTCTTTGTATGTCTGTATTATCTGGTACATCCAGACCATTTTTTTCTTTCCAAAACAGAAAATGAGTTATTTTATTTATGGAATCTTGCCGTTTTTTACCTTGCTTTGCTGTTTTATCATCACCAAGGAGGCATATGGGAGAGAATTACCGGAAACAATGCGGTTTCCATTGCTTCTGATGGTTGGGGTATGTGTTATGCTGCTGGCGGGGCTCTTTTGTCTGGCTGTTTGGAGCTTCCAAAAGGAAAAGGCGCTGTCAGAGGTCAGGCAAAGGGAGCAGCTTTACCAGAACGAACGGAAGCTGACGGAACAGCTTTATGAAACCGTCCGGGAATTGGGGGCAGTCAGGCATGAAATGGTAAATCGGCTGTTAGCGATTTCTTATTTGCTGGAGGAAGAGCAAATAGAAGAAGCAAGTCAGCAGGTGCAAAAGGGCATAAAAGAGTGGGGAGGGGCGGAAGACTATGAGAAAAAAGAGGAATTGTGGGCGATAGTAGCCGCGCAAAAGCTGGCTCGTTATCCGGAATATGCCGACTGTGTCCGAATCAAGGTAGAACTGGGGGATTATTCCGGAATCGATCCGGTAGAATTTTGTATGTTATTTGGAAATTTGCTGGAAAACGCATTAGAGGCGCAAAGAGGAACGGATATTCATTGGATTCAGGTAGAAATGCGGGAAAGGTTCGGCTGTTTGTATGTAAAGGTAGAAAATGGCTGTGCAAAGACGAAGGAATCGAAAAGAAGGGAAGGCGCAATAGAAGAGCTTGCCACCACAAAAGAGGATGTATTGGGGCATAGGTATGGATTGAAGCATATACAGAAGATAGTCGGGCAACATCAGGGAATGTTGGAGATTGAGCAGAAAAATGGAATATTTCGGGTAAAAGTGCTGCTGGAATTACCAAATTTGACATAAACCTGCCAAATTTGCCAGGAAGGTTTACGGGAGAAACGAGAGATAGTAAGATTATGCCATAGGAAGGTTTTCCTGTAAACAAAAACAAGGAGGCAGAAGAAGATGAAGAAAGGGAAAGAATGGCTGGAAAAGATGCTGTTAAAGGGCGTGTATGCGCTTGGAAAATCAACGGCATGTGCAACGTCCAGGCTGGGCGGGTATGAGCCAGAGGAGGATCAGGTGGCGTATCGGGTTTTAGTGGAGAAGGGAGAAGGAAAGGTATGAAAAAAAGATATTGTTTTTGGGGAGTACTTTTAACATTAGTTTTAACTTTTTCATATATAAATTTTTGTCAAGCACATGAATTGTTTTATACTTATTTAAAAATATATGCTTTTAAATGGAATAATATTTCAAGTGGAAAGTTGCAGTTTAAAGTTAATACTCAGTATTTATCAGGAAGTAAAATAAGCAATAATTATAAAGTGGCTATTAATGGCTGGTCAACAAAATGCCCAAATAAATTTAATATTACTTACAACGCTGCTTTAAATGCGTCAACATTGGATTTGGCAACAGCGTCAAAGGATACTTGGGAAGCTTGGTTTGACTGGCAAACAGGAATGAGCTATGGTATTACCTTTATAAAAACTACAAATGATGTTTTTATAAATATAATTAGTGGTGTAACGATACCGATATTAGAAAGTGCTGGTTCTAATATAAAGTATGCTCAAATATATTTTAGCCCATATTTAGACGAGGAATCAGATTTAATGGTCAAAAAAACAGCAGCTCATGAATTTGGACATTCATTGGGGCTTGGACATCCAGATAAATATGATAAGATACCGTAACGTCAATTATGCGTCAGGGAGAATTGAATTATTGTGAACCACAATCGCATGATATTACAGACTTTAATAACAAATATAAGTGATATGGAGGATTAAATAATGAAAAAAGGATTCTTGTTTTTAGTAATTACAGTTATTTTTTTATCGGGATGTTCTAATGAAAAACAAGTAAGTTCATCTATAATGACAGAAGAAGAAATTGCAGCTTTTCGGGATACGCACAAACAAATAGAAAAGACTTTCGCATTAGTTGATATGGAAAAGTATCCAGTGGAATATTATTTGGACAATGGCTGTAACTATGCGGTAGTTGAATTTGTGGAAGAATTACCATCAGAAACTGTATATTTGAAACCAGGAAACGAAGGAGAAAAAGCTTTGGCAAAAAAAGCAGGAATATCTGCCTACAGTGCTACAAAAAGACATTTTTGCTTTCGTTATATCCGAACAGTAATAGAAGGGGCAAAAGAAAACGCTGTGAAAGGGTTTGAAAACTGGGAGTTTGAAGATTTTGTGTTGCAGGATAATGAGATAAAGACTTATATTGCAGCTGCTTGGAATGTATTAGATTTCATACCAGGAGAGCAATATTTATTCTTAATAACCCCATTTAAGAGTGAAGAAGAGTTGGAACTGATTACAGACTATAGTTATTATGTAACAGAGGATGAGCATATTGTGGCGGCTATCTATGATGATGGGGAAGAATATACCGGTTATTCTCTGGAAAATTTTGAAAAGCAGGTGACAGATAGAATAAAGGTATATGAAGAAGAAAAAGAACAAAAAAAATAGGCAGTTTCACAGGTGTAGTATCTGAATGATAAGATACTACACCTGCGTTATTGAGAGGAATTACTGTGAAAGAAAGTAGAGGACAGCCAATAAATGGCGCACTTTAATAAGCTATCTTATGCAGCCTTTGAAAAAATATTGTTTTAGAGAATTAAGAAACCAGTTGGGATTCAAAAATGATTCCCTCGCTGATAAGTAATTTCTTAGCCTGCTTGATAGCCTTTTCCCTTTGTTTTTCTTTTAAAGGTTCAGGCATGTCAATCTTGTATAAATCGGAGATCGGAAGAGCGTCGTGTAGGGAAAGAGTGTGTCAGCACGTGT
>CAJUFW010000022.1:17586-29078 GCA_910585655.1 uncultured Lachnospiraceae bacterium | reverse complement strand
GGAACTGTATACGCCGATTTTTGCGATTGCCCGTATTGCAGGCTGGAGCGCTCACCGTTTGGAGGAGATCATCAACGAAGGAAAGATCATTCGTCCGGCTTACAAGAGCGTATCGCCACGGAGAGCCTATGTACCGATGCGCAAGCGTATGGCAGAGGGGGGAAAGGACGCAAAAGGAGCCAAAGAAACCAAGATCGAGAAATAACGATATCCTATCGGTCTGTCTGGTGCCTATCCATCAGACAGACCTGTTTTTGCTTGCTTTTCTCCGGGAATATGGTATGATAGGAAGTAGAAGAGGGGTTTTTCTTCTATCAATAGGATGGTTATAAAACAGGAGGAGAAAAGAAATGATTCGTCATGTTGTTATGTTTGATTTTTTAGAAGAGGCAGAGGGCAGAAGCGCACTGGAAAATGCCAGGATAGCGCAGGAGATGTTAGAAAAACTGCCAGAGCAGATTCCTTGGATACGCAGATCGGAAACCGGTCTGAATCATTCGGGCGCCAACCAGACCAATTATCATCTTTGTCTGATTGCCGATTTTGATTCTCAGGAGGATTTGGAGCGTTATATCGTTCATCCGGATCATGTCAAAGTAGGGGAATTTATGAAAAAGGTCAGAAGGAACCGGAGCTGTGTAGACTATGAACTCTATGAAGTGGACTGAAAAAAAGAAAAGAAAGAACACAAAGAACAGGAAAAAGACAGACCTCTTGTCAGAATTTTGGGCAAAAGCGTTCCAGCTACTTTTTGGAATTTTATTTTTACTTGGTCTATGGTTGATTTTTGTAAAACCAGACAGCCGCCCGGCATTACTGTTTCTGGCTGTTTCCGGCGGCGGAGCCAACCTTTTGCACGGTCTTACGCTTTACCGACAGCCGAAATGGCGGAATCAAGGGATGAGTATGATACTGCTGGGTGCAGTGATTGGGATGTTAGGAGTTTGGTTGGCAATGGTTGGTCTTGGCGGCTGATAGGAAGAACTATCCATATTACAAATGGCAACCAAAAAGAAGAAAGGTTGGTGAACGTGATGGGTGGAACTGTGTTAGAAACACAATCGGAAAAATGGATTCGTCAGGGCCTTTCCCAAGGCATCTTTTTAGGAGAAGTGAAAATGCTGATTGAACTAGGACAGGAATATGGAAAATAGTTCAAAGCGGACGATTCATAAGAAAGAGAAATTGCCGCAAGCAAAACATCTGGGAGGAAATGATGTCGGACAAACGGATTTTATGCATATCAAATGCTTACGAACAGAAATATTATCTGGGGGAAGCGTACCAGGGGCTGCCGGAGGCTATTTTAGAGGAGCTGCAGATTTTATGTGTGTTGTTTACAGAGGATGTAGGCGGAATCTTGACACTGGAGTATGAAGCGGATGGAAGTTTATATTTTCATACAGCGGCAGAGGAAGGGGATCTGCTCTATGACGAAATCGGAAGCGTGTTAAAAGTCAAGCAGATTCAACGGGAGCGACAGGAATTACTAGAGGCTTTAGAGTTGTATTACCGGATTTTTATATTGGGAAAAAGCCCGCAGGAAGCGGGAGTAGAAATAGAGGAGTAAACGGAGGCGGAAATGGAATTTAAAATCGGCAGTGTAACCATTCCCGGAAACGTTGTATTAGCGCCAATGGCAGGCATTACAGACCTGCCATTTCGTCTGCTTTGCAAAGAAAAGGGTGCGGATTATCTGTATACGGAAATGGTCAGTGCAAAGGGAATTTATTATAACAATAAAAATACAGAAGCCTTGCTGCAGGTGCTGCCACAGGAACGTCCGGTAGCGTTGCAGTTATTTGGAGAGGATCCGGTAATTTTAGCGGAGATGGCAAAGCGGATCGAGGAGCGGGAGTTTGACGTATTAGACCTTAATATGGGCTGCCCGGTTCCAAAAGTGGTCAACAACCAAGAAGGTTCCGCTCTGATGCGACAGCCAAAGCGGGTAGGGGAGATTGTAGCGGCGGTCAGTAAAGCGATTCAAAAACCCGTGACGGTTAAGATCCGGAAAGGTTTTACCAAAGAAGAAGTAAATGCTGTAGAAATCGCAAAAATCATTGAGGAATCCGGCGGCGCGGCAGTCGCGGTGCATGGGCGAACAAGAGAACAATATTACAGCGGACAGGCGGATTGGGATATCATTCGCCAGGTCAAAGAAGCAGTTTCTATTCCAGTGATTGGCAACGGAGATGTCTGCAGTCCTCAGGATGTGCTACGGATGGAACAGGAGACAGGGTGCGATGCAGTGATGATAGGACGCGGAGTCAGAGGGAATCCGTGGCTGTTTGAGCAAATCCGGGCTTTCCGCAAAAGCGGCAAACTCCCGTCAAAACCTAAAGCCGAGGAAGTAGCCGAAATGGTGCTGCGTCATGCCGCTCTTCAGATCCAATGGAAGGGAGAGTTTGTTGGTATCCGGGAGATGAGAAAGCATGTGGCGTGGTATACCGCCGGGTATCCACATTCCTCCAGGCTGCGCGGCAGAGTCAATGAAATCGAGGAAATGGATAGTTTAAGGCGGTTGATGGAGGAATTTGTAGCAAACTCAAATTCCTAATAAATGGTGAACCGATGGAAAGACCGGAAGTCCGTTTTCCCAGCTTGGGACAGGCTGCGGCGTTCCCTGAATCAAAGGACGGGCATATTGGATAAAGTCGTTGGTAACGTCGTTTCCTGCTTCGTTGATCCAATCGGCAGGAACGTTTTTTTCCTGATTGGCAATTTCACCTAAAGGAGCATAGGCAATCTGAATCTGGTAGGGGGTATTAGACAGCCGTTTGAGGATTGGAATCTGACCGCTTCTACCTTCTAAGGCTCCGTTAAAAGCAGCTTCTCCAAGACAAAAGCTTTCGTCTAAATCGGTAGCAGACGCAAGATGGGCAGCGCAGCGTTGGAGAATATTTAGTTCTACCGAGCGTACTTTGCAGCCGATCTTTGAGGCGACCAAATGTTCCAGACACTTTCCGGCTCCGTTTAGAGCAGCATGTCCAAATTGATCTTTTGCCGTCGTATCCGCGCTGACATAGCTACCATTGGCATAGCGGATGCCTTCCGATACAGCGACTACGACATGTCTTTGCCGGGAAAGGAGGCGTTTGACATCGGATAGAAAAGCTTCGTCAGAAAAGCTTCGTTCCGGCAGATAAATCAAATGCGGCGCCGGTGAATCTTTGGTTCTGGCAAGGGCGGAAGCAGCAGTCAGCCAACCGGCGTCTCGTCCCATGATTTCAAGAATCAGAACGCTTGGGGTATTGTAGATATAGGTATCATAAGCCATTTCCAGTACCGAAACTGCGATATAGCGCGCAGCAGAGCCATAACCTGGGGCATGGTCAGTTGCCGGAAGATCGTTGTCGATGGTTTTTGGTACGCCTATAAAGTGGATAGGGGAATGGTGAAGTTCTCCATAATGGCTGAGTTTCTTTATAGTATCCATGGAGTCATTGCCGCCGATATAGAAAAAGAAGCCGATTTGAAGGCGGTTTAACACATCAAAAATCGTTTTGTAGTCCTCAGAAGGCGTATCCGGATCGGAAAGCTTATAGCGGCAGGAGCCTAAATACATAGCTGGGCTGTGTTTTAAGGCAAGCAGGGAATCGGAGTCTGCCGAAAAAAGGGTATCCAGATCTAGGAATCGTTCGGAAAGAACCCCCTGGATTCCATTGAGCGCTCCATAGATCCGCTTGATACGTCCGGATCTTCTGGCAGCAGAAAGGATTCCGGCAAGACTGGCGTTGATAGCGGTCGTAGAACCGCCAGACTGTGCGATAAGACAGTTGTGGTACTGGATTGACATAAAGAAATTCCTCCAAATTTATAATAGTTAAAAAATTTTTTATATGATACGAGGCTATCTTAGCAGAAGAGAGGAAAAAAAGCAAGAAAAAAGCAAGCAAAAATAAAGGAAAGGGTATGATGAGAATGAAAATAAAATCGGTGGCGTTAGAAACTGTAGTAGGAATTACCAGTAAACTGCCGGAGCATAGTCTGCCGGAAATTGCCTTTGCCGGGAAATCAAATGTGGGGAAATCGTCGTTAATCAATGCTTTACTCAACCGAAAGGCTCTGGCTAGAACTTCCTCTCAGCCAGGAAAAACACAGACGATCAATTTTTACAATATCAACGAAAGCTTCTATTTTGTGGATTTGCCAGGGTATGGGTATGCTAAAGTATCACAGGAAATCAGAGAGAAATGGGGGAAGATGATCGAACGCTATTTAAAGCAGTCCAAGGTGTTGAAGCTGGTATGTTTGTTGGTGGATATCCGCCACGCACCCTCAGAAAATGATAAAATCATGTATGAGTGGATTGTATACCAGGGCTATCAGCCGGTAATTCTGGCTACAAAATTAGATAAAATCAAACGAAGCGCAAGGGAAAAGCAAATAAAGCTGATAAGAGAGAGCTTAGGAGCCACAAAAGAAACGGTGATTCTGCCGTTTTCCGCGGAAACCAAACAGGGAAGGGAAGAGGTCTGGCAGTTGATTTGCCAAAAACTAGAACCTGCTTCTGTACCAAACCAGGCAGAGTCAGAAACCAATGTACCAGACCAGAAATAATGTTTTTCCCTAGATAGTTAGGGCTTCTCGGGAGTATCGGCAGGAGTCTTAACAAGCCATTCTAGCAGCCTGGCATAGACGTCCTGGTTTTGTTTGTGCCAGGAATTACAGATTTGGATAGCGGTTTCTTCTGACGGGACAGCCAGAGAAAAATCCAAAAGCATACTGTCCCGTTCCAATATCCGGCAGCGTACAACAAATTCTCCCTTTTTTTGCTCATAATAATCAACTGGCGTAGAAACCTCTGCCCGAAGCTGGTACTGGTTTTCCTGAAGAAAATGGAGAATGTCCTCTTTGATGGCATTGGATATTTTATCGCCGAAAAACAGCAAAGTATTTTTCCCTTCCTCGGTAATACGGAAATAAGAACTGTTGCGGATGGTTTCGGACTGGATCAAATCGGCTTCTAACAGATCGGAGATTACCTGTTGGATTGTGAAATAATTGGTATATTCTTGTTCCAGCAAAAACCCGGAGATCTGCGCGTTGGTTAAGGGATAGTCCACTTGATCCAGAAAGTAGAGAATCATCAGCTTGTATAAGGTCATGGTATCGTTTTGCATGACACACCTCCATAATGAGATAAGCTAAGCCGCTAAGTTGGTCGTGTAAAGCACTTTCCCTGCCAGATATCCTGCGTTTTTAGTGCCTGTCGGATATGGTTGAACACCTGCTTTTTATGAAGGCTCCAGTGGGGAGCGAGCAGTAGAGACCGAGGGGCGTCTCCGGTAATGCGGTGGACGATAGTGGAGGGAGAAAGCGCCGCCAGACAAGACAGCAGGCAATCAATATATTCCTCTTCTGAAAGGATATGCAGCTTGTCCCATTCTAATGACAAATCTGTACCAGAAAGAACATGAAGAAGCTGAAATTTGACTCCCTGAATCGGAAATTGGTTTATATAGTGTACGGATGCTGTCATATCAGATAGTGTTTCCCCTTTTAATCCTAAAATCAAATGGACGATAATATCAAGAGAACGTTTTTCCAGCCGCCGGAGCGCTTGTTCAAACACGGCGTTGTCATAGCCTCGGCGCAGCCAGTGGGCGGTGGACTCCTGCGCAGTTTGCAGACCAAGCTCGACCCAGACCGGTTTTTGCTGGTTTAGCTCTGCCAGCAGGTCGCATATTTCTTCCGAAAGGCAGTCCGGTCGGGTGGCAATCGATAAAACAGCTACTTCCGGATGACGAATAGCAGGTAGGAAGCGTTCTTTTAACCAGCTTATCGAATCGGATCCTTTTGGCGGATACGTATTGGTATAAGCCTGGAAATAAGCGATATAAGAGGGAGCAGAAGAGGAGGATACCTTGTGAGCAATCAAAGCTTTGGCAGTTTCTATTTGCTCGGCGATGGGCAAGTTACGATCAGAGGCATAGTCTCCGGAACCGCCGCGGCTGCAAAAAATGCAGCCACGGGTATCAAGAGTACCATCCCGGTTCGGACAGCTCATACCGCCGTCTAATGCCAGCTTATACAGCCGTCGTCCAAAAGTTTCCTTTAAATAATGTGCCAGGGTATAATACCGATCTTCTCCCCAACGCAATCCTCTCTCCTGCGAACAGGGCAGGACTTTTTTTTCTGCCATCTTAAATGTGCGCCTTGACCGCAGCGGCAACTACTTTGGCAACATCCGGATGAAATGGTTCCGGCATAATATTATCCTCGTTTAAATCCTCGTCCTTTACCAGCCCGGCAATCGCAACGGCGGCTGCCAGTTTCATTTCTTCAGTAATTTGTTCGGCGCGTCCTTCCAATGCCCCTTTGAAAATACCAGGGAAGGCAACAACATTGTTGACCTGGTTTGGAAAATCGCTCCGACCTGTGCCAACGACGCGGGCGCCGGCTTTTTTTGCCAGATCCGGCATGATTTCCGGTACTGGATTAGCCATGGCAAACAGGATAGCATCCGGTGCCATAGAAGCTACCATTTCCTCGGATACAATACCAGGGGCGGAAACGCCGACAAAGATATCCGCGCCTTTCATAGCATCTGCCAGTGTCCCGGTTTGCCCCTCCAGGTTGGTGACGTCCATCATCTGGCGCTGCATCCAATTTAAGTCCGGGGTAGCTTTGGAAAGAATACCAGATTTGTCACAGAGAAGCAGATGAGGGAAGCCATAGCGCAACAAGAGCTTGGCGATAGCGATTCCGGCAGAACCGGCGCCGTTTACGACGATTCGGCAATCCTCCATATGTTTGCCGGTTACTTTAAGGGCATTGATAATGCCTGCCAGTACGACGATAGCCGTACCATGCTGATCATCATGGAAAACCGGAATATGCAGCCGTTCTTTTAACCGGGTTTCGATTTCAAAGCAACGAGGAGCTGAAATATCTTCTAAGTTGATACCTCCGAAAGCCGGCGCAATCCGTACGACGGTTTCGATGATTTCTTCGGTGTCCTGAGTATCAAGACAAATCGGAAAAGCATTGACGCCGCCGAATTCCTTAAATAAAACCGCCTTGCCCTCCATGACCGGCATGGCGGCGGCAGCTCCAATATTGCCCAGCCCTAAAACGGCGCTGCCGTCGGAAACTACAGCTACCGTATTGGATTTGATCGTATATTCGTAGGCGGTCTCCGGATGTTCGGCAATTACCTTGCAAGGCTCTGCCACCCCAGGAGTGTAGGCGACAGCTAAATCCTCACGGGAAGCTACCGGGCATTTTGCCGTCAGTTCCAGCTTTCCTCCCCATTCCTTATGTAACCGAAGTGCCTGTTCTTTGTTATCCATAAGATGAATCCCTCCATTCGTAAAATTAGGATAATCATATCATTTGAGAAATAGGAAGTCAAGAAAACAGGAAAGAACATTTTCCAAAAAATAATATAAATCTTGAAAGTAATAAAAAATAGTGGTATATTGAAAAGGAATAAAGAATTTTGCATCATTCTTTCAGGATAAATCGCGAGATCGTCGGACACTTCGTCAGATATCCCTATTAGCAGAGCCAAAGGATGCCAACTGTTGTCGGAATGGAAAAGTAAAGGAGAAAACGTATGGATTATGAAAGTATGTCAAAAGAAGCATTGAAGAAACTTGCAAAAGAAAAGAACATGAAAGGGTATTCCACTATGACAAAGCCGCAGTTGGTGGAACTGCTAAAGGCAAACGAGAATACTGCGTCTGTTTTGGCAGCGCCGCAAAGTGCTGGTGTCAAAGAACCAAAGACAGGACGGGAAGAAACAGGAAGACGGGAGAGCGTCAGACGAGAGCCAACGAGAACGCAGAGCTATTCAGGAAGCCGCGGAAGTCAGACCAAACCAGTCAGAACAGAGCAGAACGCTAAACCAAGCCAGCCGCAGGGGCAGATTGCCAGGCAGGAAGCCCGTACAGAGACAGGTGGAAGCGAGCCGTCCAGATTAGAACAGCCGCGTCCGGAATATACCAGAACAGAGCCAAACCGAAGCGAACATAGCCGGAATGAGCCGGAGAGCCAGCCGCAGAGCGAGCAGCGACCAGTACGGCGCAATTATATCCCAGAAGAGCCTTCCGAAATTGCCGCTTTAGACAGTGGTGAGACAAAAGAGGGAATTTTAGAGGTAATGTCAGATGGCTACGGCTTTATCCGCTGCGACAATTACCTGCCGGGGGAAAACGACGTCTATGTGTCGCCTGCCCAGATTCGCCGTTTTAATTTAAAAACAGGAGATATTATCATAGGAAATACACGGATTCGCAGCCAGAATGAAAAGTTCAGCGCTTTGCTGTATTTGAAGTCTGTCAATGGCTTCCATCCGTCTGATGCTGTGAGACGTCCTAAGTTTGAGGACTTGACTCCGATCTTCCCGAACCGGCGTCTGCGCTTAGAGACACAGGGAGAAAATGTCTTGGCAATGCGGATGGTAGACTTACTTTCTCCGATTGGCAAGGGACAAAGAGGAATGATTGTTTCCCAGCCAAAAGCAGGAAAAACAACGCTCTTAAAACAGGTAGCTCGTTCTATTACGAAAAATTATCCGGAAATGTATCTTCTGATTCTGTTGATTGATGAGCGTCCGGAGGAAGTAACTGATATGAAAGAATCCATTGAAGGGGAAAAGGTGGAGGTGATTTATTCTACCTTTGACGAGCTGCCGGAAAATCATAAAAGAGTTTCGGAAATGGTAATTGAGCGCGCCAAGCGTTTGGTGGAACATAAAAAAGACGTAGTGATTCTCTTAGATAGTATTACCCGACTGGCAAGAGCCTATAACCTTACTGTACAGCCAAGCGGACGTACGCTTTCGGGCGGCTTAGATCCGGCGGCGCTCCATATGCCGAAGCGCTTTTTCGGAGCTGCCAGAAATATGCGGGAGGGCGGAAGCCTGACGATTTTGGCAACGGCGCTGGTAGAGACCGGAAGCCGGATGGACGATGTGGTATTTGAAGAATTTAAGGGAACCGGCAATATGGAAATTGTTTTAGACAGAGGATTGTCGGAAAAGAAAATTTTCCCGGCGATCGACTTGGCAAAGTCAAGCACCAGACGGGACGATCTGCTCTTTACTCAGGAAGAAGCCGCAGCCAACCTACTGATGAAGCGGGCGCTCAGCTCTTCCCGATCAGACGATGCGATGGAGAATATCATTAAAATTTTTAAAATTACCAAAAACAACCATGATACAATTGAATATTTAAAGAAAAATAAGATTATTTAAGGGATTGCTTTTTTGGACAGGGTATGCTATAATCATAAAGCTGTTTGTTAGAATTGGCAAAATCCAATTCGAGTAGAAATCAGAGAGGTGAAATCATGAGGGAAGGAATCCATCCAGAGTATTATCAGGCGAAGGTTGTCTGCAACTGCGGCAACGAGTTTGTGACAGGCTCTACGAAGAAGGATATTCACGTAGAAGTATGTTCCAAGTGCCATCCGTTCTATACAGGCCAGCAAAGGGCTGCCGCAGCGCGTGGTGCGATTGATAAGTTTAACCGTAGGTATGGCTTAAAACAGGAACAGAATTAGAAAAAACAGCAGCCGTTTGGCAGAAAAAGATAAAACGAAAGTCAAATGGCTGCTCCATTTACAAGTGCGGAAGAAAACAGGTTGAGGTTTTTAGAATCTCAACCTATTTTTGAATATAGAAAGAAAGCGGCAGTGAGGGGAACCGGACTGTTGAGATTGAAATATGGGGGAAAGGTTAGGTGTCGATATGAAGCCATCGGAGATTGGTGGACAGGCTGTCCTGGAAGGTGTTATGATGAAAAACCAGGAAACTTATGCGGTTGCCGTCAGGAAGCCGGATAAACAGATCGTAGTAGAGAAAAAAGAATTTCATGGAGTGGCAGAGAAGTATCCCTTCCTGGGATGGCTCTTTATTCGCGGTGTGGTTAATTTTGTAGAATCTATGATTCTGGGGATGAGAACCTTGACTTTTTCTGCAAGCTTTTACGAAGAAGAAGATCAGACGGAACCGTCGCAGTTTGAAAAAAAGCTGATTTCCATTATGGGAGAAAAGGCAGAAGCGGTGATGATGGGCTGTACGGTAGTGCTTTCGATTTTGCTGGCGGTGGCGATTTTTATGCTGCTGCCGTTTTGGATTGCCAGTCTGTTGGAGAAGGTTGTCACCTCTTCAGCAGTATTGACCCTGGTGGAAGGGGTGATTCGGATTACGATTTTTGTCGGTTATGTATTGGCAATTTCGACGATGAAGGATATTCGCCGGGTATTTATGTACCATGGAGCCGAGCATAAGTCGATTAACTGTATTGAACAGGAACTGCCGCTGACTGTAGAAAATGTCAAAAAGCAATCTACCAGGCATAAACGCTGCGGTACGAGCTTTATGTTGTTTGTTATTATATTAAGCGCTTTGTTTTTTATGTTTATCCGGGTGGATAATATGTGGCTGAGGATGGTATTTCGTATCCTTTTAATTCCGGTGATCGCCGGAGTGTCCTATGAGCTAATTAAGTTAGCGGGACGAAGTGAAAGCCAGGTAGTAGCGATTTTGAGTAAGCCAGGTTTGTGGCTGCAGGGACTGACGACAAGAGAACCGGACGAAGAGATGATCGAGGTGGCGATCCGGTCGGTAGAGGCTGTCTTTGACTGGCGCGCCTTTTTGGCAGGAGAACTTCTTTCGGCAGAAGCAGAAAAAAAGAAGGCTAAGGCGGCGAAAAAGAAGCAGAAGAAAACAGCAGAGAAGGCGATAGAAGAAAAGGCTGTTTTGGAAAAGGAAAAGCTGGAGAGTACGGAAAATATAAAGAAGACAGTAAAAGAGGAGTCGGAACCGGAAGAGAAAAGGGAATATATTGATAAGAAAGAAAAGAACGTTCTGATAGAAGAAGGAGAAGAAATAAGAGAAACAGAACAGACACAAGAAATAGAAGAAAAGGGAACAGAAAAGACACAGGAAATAAAAGAAGCAAAGAAAACAGAAGAGGCACAAGAAACAAGAGAAGCAAAGGGAATAGAAAAAACACAAGAAACAAAAAAAGAAGGAAAAGAAATAGAAGCAGAGAGGAAGCAAACGAAAGTCCAGCCGACAGAAACAAAGAAAACCGGCTGGAAGCAGGAGACTGCCGAGCTGCAGGCAGTAAAAAAAGAAATTGCTGTTGCAAAAGAGGACTCTGAACCGAAAGCACTGGCAGAAAACAGTACGACACCGAGAAAGCCGGTCAGTCGTCCGACAGGAGCGGGAGCCGGTAATGTGACAGCGGTAAATAGAGCGAAGACTTCTATGGCAGTTGCAGGGGCAAACCGCGCAGAAGCCGCCGGATCAGCGGAAGCTTCGGCGGTGAAGAAGCTTGTTTCCAGACCTGCCGCAGCCGGAAGAACGGCGACTGGAGCAGCAGAATCAAAGGGAACCGAGCCAGGAAAGCCAGTGGCAGCCAGAAGACCAACAACAGGAACAAGGCAGGCAGGAATCAGACCAGAAAAAACGACAGCACAGTCGGCAGCCGGGGAGCCTACCGAGACTAGAAAACCCGCAGCAAAGCCAACTACGA
>CAJUFW010000022.1:10548-17576 GCA_910585655.1 uncultured Lachnospiraceae bacterium | reverse complement strand
TACTGACACACTCTTTCCCTACACGACGCTCTTCCGATCTGCAAGGGCGTCTGCCGTCGCCAGACCAGCAGCCACTCAGACCGAGAAAGCGCCGGTAGCCAGACCTGTAAAACGGCAGGTAAAAAAGGAGGAAGAAATTTCCAGGGAGCAGATAGAAGAAAAAAAGGAAAATCTGGTAAAACGTGCCAGACCGGAGCCGACGATCAAACGAAATGCGACGACAAAGCCTTCCATGATGAAACAAATTGAGGAAGAAGAGGACGATGAGATTTTAAATGCTCTTGATCGTTTTTTCGTATATAAGAAGCAGGAAAACCAAGAGGATACCAAAGCCAATCACCAGGGAAGAAAAGACCGGGCAGGAGCCGGAGGCGTATGAGATATCAGACAGATTCCGGGCAGAAATCGGAGGAGATGCCTGCCCGTACGTGGTTTCAGGTATATCGGGAAGCGGTTTCCTGCCTAAAGGGAAGCGGCGTGGCAGAGGCGGAACTGGATGCCTGGTATTTATTAGAAGCCGTAACAGGAATGAGCAGAACCGACTTTCTTTTGCATCGGGAAGAGAGACTGCTTATGGAGGAAGCCGGGCAGGTAAAGGAATATAACCGTCTGGTAGCAGAACGGGCAAGGCGGATTCCATTGTCTTATCTGACTGGTCGGAGGAATTTCTGCGGGCTGGAGTTTGCCGTTAGCGAAGCGGTTTTGATTCCCAGACAGGATACGGAATGTCTGGTAGAAACCGTGCTGCCTTACACCAAGGATGCCAGGATTTTAGATTTGTGTACGGGTTCTGGATGTATTGCGGTTTCCCTGGCGGTGCTAGGAAGCCCGTATTCTGTGACAGGAGCGGATATTTCTGAAGCAGCGTTGGCTGTGGCAAGGAGCAACGGAGAACGGCTCCTAGAGGAAGAGAAGGATAGGCGCAGCCGTCAGGAACCGGAACGATTGTCCTGGATACAAAGTGATTTATTTGGGCAGATAGAAGGAACGTTTGATATCATTGTTTCCAATCCCCCTTATATTGCAAGCGGCGTGATAGAAACGTTGGAACCGGAAGTAAAGGAGTTTGAACCACGGCTGGCTTTGGACGGGGAAGAGGACGGATTATCCTTTTATCGAAGGATTTTGGCAGAGGCGCCTTCTTATTTAAAAGAAGGAGGGCTGCTTGCTCTGGAAATCGGATATGACCAAGGCGAGATCGTTTCAGGCTGGATGCGACGGCAAGGCTTTTTTCAGGTACAGATTATCAAAGATTTGGCTGGATTGGATCGGGTTGTGATTGGATGGAAAGATGTGATTCAGGCAAAATAATAAGGAAGGATAAAAGGGAAGGAAGGATAACATGTTTGATCGGTTAGAAGATTTAGTAAGACGTTATCAGGAGCTGATGGATGAGCTAAACGCTCCGGAGGTAGTGGCAAACCAGGAAAATTTCCGCAGGCTGATGAAGGAGCAAAATGACCTGGCGCCGATTGTCGAAGCGTTTCAGGAGTACCGTTCTCATCAAAACAATATCCAGGAAAGTCTGGCGATGTTGGAGGAGGAGAGCGACGAAGAATTAAGAGAGCTGGCAAAACAGGAGTTAGCGGAAAGCAAAGAGGAACTGGTGCGTTTAGAGGAACGTTTAAAGGTGCTGTTGCTGCCGAAGGACCCAAATGATGAAAAGAGTGTAATCGTAGAAATCCGTGCCGGAGCCGGCGGAGACGAAGCGGCGTTGTTTGCAGCGGAAATTTATCGGATGTATGTCCACTATGCAGAAAGCCATCGCTGGAAAGTAGAAACGCTGGGTGTGGATGAAATCGGAATCGGCGGAATGAAAGAAGTGACCTTTATGGTAAACGGGCAGGGGGCTTATTCCAGACTGAAATACGAAAGCGGCGTCCATCGGGTACAGCGTGTACCGGAAACGGAGTCGGGAGGGCGAATCCATACCTCGACGATTACCGTAGCCGTCATGCCGGAAGCGGAAGAAGTGGACGTGGTAATTGAGGAAAAGGATATTCGTATTGACGTTATGCGCGCTTCCGGAAACGGAGGTCAGTGTGTCAACACGACGGATTCAGCAGTCCGTTTGACACATTATCCGACCGGGATTGTTATTTACAGCCAGACAGAAAAATCTCAGCTTCAAAACAAAGAAAAAGCGTTTGCCCTGCTGCGCGCCAAGCTCTACGATATCGAGCAGCAAAAAGCAAAGGATGCCGAAGCCGAACTGCGCCGCAGCCAGGTCGGTACAGGAGATCGATCGGAAAAAATCCGTACCTATAACTTTCCGCAGGGGCGTGTCACCGATCACCGGATTGGTCTTACTCTTTACAAGCTGGATAAAATTATGAACGGCGATATCGAAGAGATCATCGATGCCTGTATAGCCGCCGACCAGGCAGCAAAACTGGCAAAAATGAATGAAAACTAACAGTGCCTGGTCGGGTAGACCAAGGCAGCAAAGCTGGCAAAAATGAATGAAAATTAACTATGCCTGAAAGGACGTATCTATGATGGAGAGAAAAAATCCGGCAAATCTGATGAAGCTCTTAGGGGCAAAAAAGCGTTTTGAAAGCAGCCATCCAAGGTTTGCGGCATTTTTGAAGGCAGCGTTTGAGGGCGGCATCAAGGAAGATACCATTTTGGAAATCAGTATACAGACGCCGGGGCAGCAGAAGCTGACGACAAATCTCAAGGTAACGCAGTCAGACTTAGAGCTGTTAGAGCTGCTTCGGGAGATGAACCATTAAAGAAAGCAGGAAAAAGCATGATAAAAGTAATTTTATGGGACATTGACGGAACGCTGCTTGACTTTAAAGAGGCAGAACGCCATGCTCTGGAAAAGTGTTTTGAGCTGTTTGGCTTTGGAGTATGCAGTGAGGAAAGACGGAGCCGTTATTCGGAAATCAACCATTGTTATTGGGAACGTTTAGAACGGGGCGAGCTGACAAAGGCAGAAGTATTGGTCGGTCGTTTCCGGGAGTTTTTTACACAAGAAGGACTTCCGGTAGACCAGGCAGAGGCGGTCAATACAGAATACCAGCAACTGCTGGGGGAGACGATTTGCTTTCGGGATCAAAGCTATAGCCTGGTCGCCAAATTAAAAGGGCAGATAAAACAATATGCGGTGACAAACGGCAGTTACATAGCGCAAAAAAAGAAACTAAGGCTTTCTGGTTTGGAAGAATTGCTAGATGGTATCTTTATTTCCGACGAAGTAGGGTTTGAAAAACCAAATCTTCGTTTTTTCGATTATGTTTGGGAGAAAATTGGTCGATATGATAAAAAAGAAATCATGATTGTAGGTGATTCTTTGACCAGCGATATGCAGGGAGGGAGACTGGCGGGAATACGATGCTGCTGGTACAATCCCGATGGCTTACCGCTGCCTGCAGGGGTTCAGGTGGAAAAGGAAATTCGGAACCTGTGGGAAATAGAAAAACTTTTGTAGGAATCTGATAGAAAAAGGGAGTGTGGAGGATGAAGTTGACAAAAAGGAAAAGATGGATGGCGTTGGGGCTGGCTGTTGTAGTATGTCTTGCTTTTGCCGGAGCATGGGGAGAGTCCAGTGTGGCAGCCGCAACGACAAAAAAGGCTAAGACTCCATTAGAAGAGCATGGTGCCTTGCAGGTAGAAGGAACAAAGCTGGTGGATCAAAACGGAGATACTATGCAGCTTTACGGGATGTCTACTCATGGCATCGCCTGGTTTCCGGAATATATAAACAAAAAAGCCTTTAAAACCCTGCGGGATGACTGGAAAACAAATTGTATCCGGCTTGCGATGTATACCAATGAATATAACGGATATTGCAACGGCGGGGATAAAAAAGCGCTAAAGAAGCTGGTAAAGAATGGAGTAAAATACGCGACAGAACTAGGAATGTATGTGATTATTGACTGGCATATCCTAAGCGACAATGATCCGAATACCAATAAAAAAGAGGCGAAGAAATTTTTTAAAGAAATGTCAAAGCTATATGCCGATTATGACAATGTGATTTATGAAATCTGTAACGAGCCAAACGGCAGTACGGATTGGAAAGCAATCAAAAAATATGCCAACGCAGTGATTCCGGTGATTCGGGAAAACGATAAGGACGCGATAATTATTGTAGGGACGCCGACCTGGAGCCAGGATATCGATCAAGCTGCCAAGTCTCCGTTAGAATACGATAATATTCTCTATGCGCTCCATTTTTATGCTGGTACTCATACCGATTGGCTAAGAGATCGGGTAAAAGACTGTGTGAAAAAGGGGCTTCCGATATTTGTCAGCGAATTCGGGACATGCGACGCTTCCGGCAACGGCGGAAATGATTTGAAACAGGCAAAGAAATGGCTGAATCTGCTGGATGACTATGACATTAGTTATTGCGCCTGGAATTTGGCAAATAAGCTTGAGTCAAGCAGTGTGATTCAAAATAGCTGCACGAAAACTTCTGGCTGGAAAAGCACAGATTTAAGCGAATCCGGTAAATGGCTCCGCAAGTATTTTAGGGCAAAAGCAAAATGAGATATTATTTAGCGCCTTTAGAGGGCATTACACGTTATGTTTTTCGGAATGCTTATCACAGGCAGTTTGGCTCTATGGAGAAATATTTTGCTCCTTTTTTATCTCCAACCCAGACGCCTAGCTTTAAGCATCGGGAGTTAGAGGATGTTTTGCCGGAGCATAATGAGGCACTTCCTTTGGTGCCGCAGCTTTTAACCAATCGCGCGGAAGTCTTTGTCTGGGCAGCTAAAAGGCTGGAGGAACTGGGGTATGAGGAGATCAACTTTAATCTTGGATGTCCTTCTCGAACCGTGGTTTCCAGAAGGCGTGGTTCGGGATTTCTGACCGATCCGCAGGAACTGGAGCGTTTTTTGGAACAGATCTTTACAGAATGCGGCAAAAAGCTTCGGATTTCCATAAAAACAAGGCTAGGGATAAAGGATCCGGAAGAATGGGGAAGACTGATACAAGTGTATAACCAATTTCCGTTGGCGGAACTGATCATTCATCCTAGGCTGCAGACGGACTATTATAAAGGAGTTCCGGATTGGAATGCCTACCGGCAGGCGCTTACGGATTGTAAGGCTCCTTTGTGTTACAACGGAGATATTTTTACGAAAGAGGATTATGACCGTCTGATAGAGACTTTTCCGGAGACAGAGGCAGTGATGTTAGGACGCGGTATCCTCTCAAATCCAGGGCTTGTCATGCTGTTAGAAGGAGGAGCGCTACCGGAAAAGCAGCGTTTAAAGGCGTTTTTGGAGGAAATCCGCGGGGAATATCAAAGCTTGTTTTCCGGGGAAAAGAATGTTTTATTTAAACTAAAAGAGATTTGGTGTTATCTGGTTTTTTTATTTCCGGAGGATAAGAAACTGGAGAAAAAAATAAAAAAGGCTACTTCTCTGGCAGAATACCAGGCGGCAGAAGAAGAACTGCTAGAAAAGTATGATCCGGTTGGACGGCGTTTTCGGATGCCCGGATAAACCAAGCGGCAAAAGGAAAAGAAACAATGAAACGACGAGAATTTTTAACGACGACAAGAATTATTATACTGGGCTTTTTCTGCGGAATTTTGGTAGGCACGGCGCTACTGTGTCTGCCGTGTTCCTGGGCGGAGGGAGTGCAGACAAAACCGATAGATGCTTTGTTTACGGCAACTACGTCTATTTGTGTTACCGGGTTAGTAACGGTGAATACGTTTGAAAACTGGAGCCTGTTTGGGCAGGTAGTGATTTTATTTTTGATTCAGTTTGGCGGGCTTGGGATTATTACGTTTACGACAACGGTGTTGTTGGTATTGCGGCGCAGAATTACCCTAAAGGAACGGATGTTGATTCAGGAATCCTATAACTTGGATACGCTGGGAGGTCTGGTAAAGCTGACCAAACATGTCCTAAAAGGGACCTTTTTGGTAGAAGGGATTGGCGCGCTTTGTTATGCTCTGGTTTTTATCCCGGAATTTGGTTTTGGGAAGGGTCTTTGGAATTCGCTGTTTCACTCCGTATCTGCTTTCTGCAACGCCGGAATCGACTTGCTGGGACCGGACAGTCTGGCTCCTTATCGGGATCATACGTGGATGAATCTGACGACCTGCGCTCTGATTATTTTGGGCGGAATCGGTTTTCCGGTATGGTGGGATGTACTACGGGTAATCCGTTTGAAAAAAGAGGAGAAATTTACGTTTCGCAAAATGTGCCAAAAACTGCATTTGCATTCCAAACTGGCATTGATGCTGACCATTTTATTGGTAGCGGGAGGAACGTTTTTTACATTGGTGCTGGAGTATCAAAACCCGCAGACACTGGGGCTTCTTTCCTTTCCGGAAAAGCTTCAGGCGGCATTTTTTCAGTCGGTGACGTTACGGACAGCCGGATTTTTTACGATTCCACAACAAAATTTTATGGATGATAGTACTTTTTTGTTTCTATTGCTGATGTTTGTGGGAGGTTCGCCTTCGGGGACGGCAGGCGGAGTCAAAACCGTGACCATAGCGGTATTGCTTCTCGCAGTGCTTTCAAGTGTCAAGGGCAAGGAAGATGTGGAGGTCTACCGGCGGACGATTCCGGACAGCTATGTAAAAAAAGCATTGGCAGTTGTAGGAATCGGTCTGATGAGCATGGGAGTATTTGTAGTATTGTTCTGCCTGATACAGCCAGGGGATTTTTTAAACCTGCTGTTTGAATTGGTCAGCGCGTTAGGAACGGTAGGTTTAACGAGAGGAATTACTTCTACGCTGCTGCCGGCAGGCAAGGTTTTGATTATCTTGGCAATGTTTTTCGGGCGTGTGGGACCGATTACTATGGCGCTGGCATTTAACCGTCAGAACGCCAGAACGTTGCGGAAATATCCAGAAGAAAAGATTAGGGTAGGGTGAAAAAGATGGGTGCAAAAAAAGAATTTGTCGTATTCGGTTTGGGAAGATTTGGTCGCAGCGTAGCGGCGACTTTAGCGGAAAGCGGCTGCGAGGTTATGGTAGTGGACAGCGACGCCGACAAGGTGCATGACCTGGCGGAGACAGTAACGTATGCCGTGACAGCAGATGTGACGGA
>CAJUFW010000022.1:0-10538 GCA_910585655.1 uncultured Lachnospiraceae bacterium | reverse complement strand
CGGACGAAGAGGCGTTAGACGCGTTGGGTATCAGCAATTTTGACGGCGCGATAGTTGGGATTGGCGAGGATATGGAAGCCAGCATCATGGTGACGATCTTGGTCAAGGAACTGGGAATTCCTTATGTGTTAGCAAAAGCGCAGTCGGATATTCATGCAAGAGTTTTACGCCGGGTAGGAGCAGACGCCGTAGTTTTTCCGGAAAAGGAAACAGGAATGCGGATTGCCCACAATTTGATGATGGGAAATTTTTTCGACGCGGTAGAGCTTTCTTCTACTTTTAGTATGATGGAGCTTCCTGTCAAAGTGGAATGGATTGGGTCAAGTTTACGTCAGCTAAACTTACGAGCCAAATATAAAATCAACGTAGTTGGTATTCGGACGAGGGACTATTTGGATGCCAATCCGGATCCGGACAGACCGTTTGAACCGGAAGATATCTTGATTGTGATTGGGAAAAACGAGGTTTTAAATCGTCTGGCAGAAATGCGTTAGGACAGCCTGAAGAGAAAAAAGGAGAGAAAAGCAGTTGGAATCGATCACAAGCAGCAGCAATGCTCAAATCAAGCATTTGAAGGAGCTGCAGAGCAGGGCGAAAGCCAGGCGGGAGACTGGTACGTTTGTAGCAGAAGGAAGGAAATTGGTGGAGGAAGCCTGCAAATTAGGGCTGACAGAGCAGATTTATCTGTCGGAAAGTTACGCGAGGGAACAGGAAGAGAATTTGACAGGGCTGGTAGAAAAAGCCAATATATGCCGGGCAGTGGCAGATTCTATTTTTAAGACCATTTCTGATACCCAGACGCCTCAGGGAATTTTAGCAGTCGTAAAACAGCCGCATTACCAGATCGAGGAGCTATTGGCACAGGAAACGGTGCATTTGTTGATTTTAGAGGATATCCGCGATCCGGGAAATTTAGGAACGATGCTTCGTACTGCAGAGGGAGCGGGAATGGATGCAGTGCTGATGTCTCAGGGAACCGTAGATCTCTATAACCCCAAAGTAGTACGCGCGACCATGGGGTCTATTTTTCGCGTACCATTTGCTTATGAGACGGATTTTATACAGATGTTGCAAAACATAAAGGAAAAGCAAATCCATTTGTTTGCAGCGCATTTGGGCGGAACGGCATATTATGATGAAATGACGTATCCTGACCGTTGTGCGGTTTTGATTGGGAATGAAGCAAACGGGCTGACCGAAGAGGCGGCAAAAGAAGCAGATTGTTATGTAAAAATTCCTATGGCGGGAAAGGTAGAATCCTTAAATGCAGCGGTAGCGGCAGCGTTGTTGATGTATCAAATGCGGCGAAAAAAATAGAACGAGTTTTTTTGACCAGAAGACAGGAATCTGATTTTTAGGTTCCTGTCTTCCATTTTTTTCGGAAAATTTTGCAACAAAGACTGTTTTTTTAACACTATAAAAATAGAAGCGGATTATATGATCCATGCTACAACAGAGGAGGGAGGAAGGTGAGTTATGAACAAGGAGAAAAGCACAGAGGAAAACCGTCAGATAGAATTGGTGAAACAGGCGCAGCAAAAGGACGTAGATGCTTTTACAAAGCTATACGAGCAGTTTAGCAAGGAGCTGTATCAATCGGCATGTTATTATCTCCATAACCAGCAGGATGCAGAAGATGCGGTCAGTGAAACGGTAATGGCAGCGTGGACACAGTTGGCAACTCTAAGGGAGCCGGAAAAGTTTCGAGCCTGGCTATTTAAGATTTTATCAAATCGCTGCAAGTCAAAACAAAGGCAATATCTGGAAAAACCATTGGAATTGCGGGAAGATTTTTCGGAGCTACCAGAAGAAAGGGTGTCGGATATTGCAGGGCGCTTGGACTTACGAGTCGCTTTCCGCAAGTTGGTAGAAGCCGATCGGATGATTTTGATTCTTTCCGTTTTGGAGGGTTACACAACAAAGGAAGTAGCAAAAATGCTGGATATGAACCATGCGACGGTACGTTCCAGAAAAAGCCGGGCATTGGAGCGATTGGCAGAGCTGTTGACGTAGAAGCGAAAAAAGGAGCGGTTTTAATAGGAAGGAGTGTAACGGATGAAGCGAAAAGAGAAACAAAATTCATGGGAGGAAGATATAAAAGCAATGCTGGGAAAGGAGAGGGAGGAAATGAAACTGCCGGATTCTCTAAAGCCAGAGCGTATCAGACAAAAAATCCTTGATTATGAATCAGAGCAGGAAAGAATCGGAGAAAAGAAAACAGAGAAGAAGCGCAAAAAGATAAGCTGGAATATTGCTATCGCCGCTATGGCGGCTGTCTTGATTTTGGTTGTTGGAGGAAAAACTCTTTTCAGGCAGAATGTGTATTCTACTCATAATCTGCTTGGAAGCAAGGGAGAAGTGGCACAAGACGGGGAAACAGACAGCACCGTTTTAGAATCAGAAGAGTCCGAAGCGGATACGACTTTGGCAGATAGTAGTTTGGCTGATACAGAAGGAACTAGTATGAAAAAGAGCGAGGAGGTGCCGGCAGGAATTCAGAAGGCAGCAGATTATGAAGAATTGCTGGCAATTTATAAAGGAACTGGACTAATTGTACGGCAGGAAGAGAAAAAAGGCAGTTTTTGGAGTTGGCTGAAAGGAGACTATCGTGATGGAGGAGAAGTGATCTATGATGCTGGTGAAAGCATCAAAGGAACGGAGTATGATAGCGTGGCAGGTTCTGCAGATGGAGCCATAAATGAAGCGGGCAGTACTTCTAATGCTGACGTAACTATGAAACCATCCGAATCTGTGGTCGAAGCAGAGGCTGATTTTTCCGAGACAAATGTACAGGTAGAAGGGGTGGACGAGGGAGATATTCTAAAAACCGACGGCACATATATTTACCGTTTAAGTGGCGAGCAGGGTAAAATTTATATTTATCAGGCAGAAAAGGAAACGGTAACAAAAGTGGGTAGCATTACCCTGGAAACGGATAAAAGCGTTTGGCGGGGATGGACGGATCTGCTTTTGTATCAAGGACGGTTGGCTGTAGTGACGACAGTGGTAGAATATAAGGAAGAAGCGATTATTTTTAATAAAGAGGCGGAAGCAGGGACAAGCGCAACCGATTGTTATCCGGGCTATGGCTGGGGAAATACAGAGAGCAGAACAGAGCTGACGGTTTACGATGTAAGCAATCCGGCTGAGCCAAAAAAGATAGATACACGGGTACAGGAAGGAGAGTACCAGGCAATCCGTATGGTAGACGGAATGATTTATCTGGTTTCCTATAAAACGAACAGCGACAGATATTTTTGTGATACGAAGGACGAAACGGAATATTTTAAAAGTTGTTATGTTCCTCAGGTGGACGGAGAAATGGTGCCGTGTGATCGGATTTACCTGCCGGAAAAGCCGCAGACGCCGAACTGTGTGATCATTACTTCTACGGATATCAGGAATCCAGGTCAGCATCTGGATACCGTAGCGATTTTAGGGAGTGCGACACAGCTTTATATGAGCAATCAGAATATCTATCTCTGGCAGACAGAATATAGTTGGTGGACACCGTATGAGAGCAACGATGAGACGACTACGACGATTATGAAATATTCCTATCAGGACGGAAAAATGTCTGCTGCCGGTTCTGCTACGATAAAAGGATATCTGAACAATTCCTTTTCTATGGACGAGTACCAGGGAAACCTACGTGTAGTGACGACTTGCGATGTAGAAGGGGAACAAGGTACCGAGAACCAGCTTTATGTTCTGGATGAAGCAATGCAGGTAATCGGCAGCATAGAAGACCTGGCAAAAGGAGAATATGTAAAATCTGCCCGTTTCTTTGGAGATATCGGCTATTTTGTTACCTTCCGTCAGACAGATCCGCTTTTTTCCGTAGATTTATCGGAGCCGGCTCATCCAAAGATCATTGGTAAGCTGAAAATACCGGGATTTTCGGAATATCTGCATCCATACGGAAAGGGGCTGCTGTTAGGAATCGGTCAGGAGGCGGATGAAACCAGCGGCGGAACCGAAGGTGTAAAGCTTTCGATGTTTGATGTTTCCAACCCGGCAGACGTCAAAGAGGTTGCAAAGTGTGTAGTACGTGACGCGGATTACTCCAACAGCGACGCCGAATATAACCATAGAGCGATTCTGGTATCACCGGATAAAAATGGGATTGGTTTTTCAATCGAAAGCGGGAAATCAACGGATTATGAATGGAAGAACTCCTATGAATACTGCTTGTTTTCTTATACGGAAGAGGAAGGCTTTACAGAACGGATTACGCATGATTTTGGAGAATGGGAAAACCAGTATGGCAGCCGCGGGATTTATATTGGGGATTATCTGTATATTCTGTATGGCTATGACCGCCAGAAGATTGCCATTTACCGACTTTCCGACGGAACAGACTACGGTGTGAGGGAGTTTCGTTAGCAGTCGTTGTTTCTAAATGAGTGATACGAATAGGGGACGTCATAAAGTTTGTTATGACGTCCCCTTTCTGTGAGGTGGAGCGCGTTAAAAATGATTATACCATTTTTACGCGGCACTGCTTTTGATAAAAGGCAATTCCAAGGGAGAATACCTGTGTATATCCTACTTTTTTAATCGCAGTGGCGTATTGTCGCTCTGTGATTTGGGTCAAAGCAGCTTCACAGGCAGAACCCAGTTTGCTTTCAGAATCTGTTACCTTCGTTTCTATAACAACGGCACGACGGTTCTTTCTGTCTTTTATAGTAATATCAGATCTGCCTAATCCATCTTCGCGATTGGATTTTTTCCATTATATTTACGCTCCCTCCCGCCGCTCTTAAGTTATTCTCCTAACACTTCCCGCCAAAGTTGATTATACAGGTTGTCGGCGTCTTCTCCTAAATACTGAAAGGTTTCGCAGTTCTTTAATATCGAAGCATCCGGAAAAGCGATTTTACTGTTACGGATATCTTCGTCCTCGATCAATTCCTGTGCGGCTACGTTCGGTGTGGAATAGGTGATATAATCAAAATTTTTCAAAGCAATCTCCGGTCGGCAAAGGAAGTCAATAAATTTCTCTGCTGTTTCCTTATGCTTGGCGTTTTTCGGGATAACCCAGGAATCAATCCAGACGTTGGAGCCTTCCTTTGGTACGACATACTCCAGATCAGGGTTCTCCCGTTTCGTATAAATTGCCTCACCGGAATAAATCACGCCAATAGCTGCCATATTACCGATCATTTTATCTCGTACTTCATCAATGACATATGCCTGTACGACACCGCTTTGTTTCTGCTTGATCAATAAATCCCTAGCCGCCTGCAGCTCGGCTTCATCCGTGGTATTCAAAGAATAGCCCAAATATTTTAAAGCAATTCCCATCGCATCCCGTACGCTTCGCTGCATAAGGATATTATCCTGATATTGCTCGTCAAAAAGAACCGACCAGCTATCAATCGGACCATTTACCATTGTCTTGTTGTAGAGAATGCCGACAGTTCCCCAGCAATATGGGACGGAATATTTGTTTTCCGGGTCAAATTCTTTGGAACTTTCCAAATATTGTTCGCCGATGTTAGAAATATTCGGGATGTTGTCAAAATTGATCTCTGCCAATAGATCGTCTTTGATCATACGTTGGATCATATAGTCGGAAGGGCAGATTAAGTCATAGCTGACAGCATTCTTTGCTACCTTTGGATACATATCCTCGTTGGTATCAAAAGTATCGTAGCTGACTTTTAAGCCCGTTTCTTCTTCAAACATGGAAACTACATCTTCGTCCATATATTCTCCCCAGTTATAAACATAAAGATCATACTCCTCACCGCAGCCGGAAAGAAGGGAAATTCCCAGACCAAAGACTGCCAGCAGAGCGGCAGCAGTCAGGGCGGAAGTCAGACGCTTTTTGGAAAAGCAGCCGGAAAGAGGGACAACTAAAATTTCATACAAATATGCTTTCATCTATTTTTTTCTCCTTTTTTAAGTTCCGTAATTATTATTTTAAGTTCCGTAATTTCCCTCCTAGAACACTATGCCGGAGCTAAAAGCTCAGCCGCAAAGCGGCGCGTCTGTTCTTTTAGCTGTGTTCTATACGGGAAATTACTGTTTTTTGGTTTATGATTTTAGTTTTGCTTTGCAGTCCGTTCTGATCTGCGGTTGATGATGACCAACAGGATCAGGACGGAGAGGAAGAGCAGTGTTGAGAGGGCGTACATTTCTGGTTTGATGCCTTTTCGGACTTCGCTGTATATTTTGGTTGAAAGGGTATCAACGCCTGGACCTTTGGTAAAGTGTGTGATTACAAAATCGTCAAGCGACATGGTAAAGGCAAGGAGGAAACCGGAAAGGACACCCGGAAAAATATCCGGGAGGATTACTTTACGGAAGGCGTAAAAGTTGGTGGCTCCTAGGTCAAGCGCTGCTTCATAAGTATTGCGGTTCGTCTGTTTAAGCTTTGGCATCACACTTAACACTACATAAGGGATGTTAAAGGTGATATGTGCCAAGAGGACGCTGAAAAAGCCGAGGGAAAAATGCAGGGCAATAAACAGCAGCATCAGGGAAATTCCGGTCACGATGTCGGCGTTTAACATAGGAATATTGGAAACGCCTATCATCAGGGTACGAGGCAGTTTTTTCATACGGTTCATGGCGACGCATGCCATTGTGCCGATCAGGGTGGCGATCAGGGCGGAGGTAAAGGCAATAACCAATGTATTGCTTAACGCGCTGAGGATTTCGCCGTTGTGAAAAAGCGCCGTGTACCATTTGAGGGAAAAACCGCCCCAGACAGCACGGGATTTGCTGGCATTAAAGGAAAGCACGACCAGCGTGATAATCGGCGCGTATAAAAAAATGAAAATCAGGGCAATATAGGCATATTTAGCAGTCCGAACTCCTTTTTTTACCATATGGCTGTTCCCTCCGCTTCTTTATCGTATTTGGACATAATAAACATACTGATGAAAATAAATACCATAAGTACCAAAGAAAGCCCGGAGCCGGAATGCCAGTTTAAAATCTGGAATTCCTGTTCGATTACATTGCCGATTAAGAGGATTTTTGCGCCCCCTAAAATATCGGAAATGACAAAGGTCGTCAGCGCCGGTACAAATACCATCGTAATACCGCTGATCACACCAGGCAGACTTAGCGGAAAAATAATTTTTAAAAACGTCTGCAAACTGTTTGCTCCCAGATCTTTGGCAGCATTTTCTACATTGCGGTCGATTTTAATAAGAACATTATAAATCGGCAGTACCATAAAGGGTAGAAAATTGTAGACCATACCAAGCACAATCGCCGCCGGGGTATTGATTAGATTTTGCGGCGGCAGACCGATTCCGGTGAGGAAGGTGTTGATCACTCCGGTTTTATCCAAAAGGGTCTGCCATGCCAGTGTCCGCAGAAGAAAGTTCATCCACATCGGCAAAATGAATATCAGTACAATAAAACTGGTGCTGTTCATCTGCAGACTCCGCAAGATCATCGCCAGCGGATACGCCAGCAGCAGACAGATCACCGTGCTGATAAAGGAAAGCTGTAGGGAGAGCCAAAGGGCTTTCCGATTGACCGGGCTGGTAATTTGCGCCAGTCCGGAAAAGCTGAAACCGCCGTCTGAGTCTGTCAAGCCATAGTAGAGGATAAAAAACAGCGGGATGATGATAAAGGCTGCCATCCAAAGGATATAGGGAGTTGCCAAAAGATGGTTCCAAAAGCTTTGCTTTTTATTGTTCATTACTGACTACCGCCTCCTCGTCCTCGCTTTCTGGTTTGTTCATAATCTGGATATCAAACGGATCGACATGAATTCCTACTTCGCTGCCGACCGGAGAAAGGTCGGTGCTGTGGACAAGCCATTCCTGTCCGGCTGCCTCTACCTCCATTTCATAATGGACGCCCTTAAAAATCAGAGAGGTTACATGTCCGGTCAGGGTAGCGTCCTTTGGATCCACCAGGTCGATATCTTCCGGGCGGATCACCACATCCACCGGTTTATTCCGACCAAATCCAGTATCCACACACGGAAATTTTACACCAAAGATTTCTACCAGCTTATCTTCGATCATAGTGGCAGGGAAAATATTGCTTTCTCCGATAAAGTCCGCTACAAACGCATTGACAGGTTCGTTGTAAATATCCTCCGGCGAACCGATCTGCTGGATATAGCCCTGGTTCATGACTACGATCGTATCAGACATAGTAAGAGCTTCCTCCTGGTCATGTGTCACATAGACAAACGTAATACCCAGCTCGTTTTTTAAGCGAATCAGCTCATACTGCATATCCTGGCGAAGCTTTAAATCAAGAGCGCCGAGCGGCTCGTCTAAGAGCAATACCCTTGGTTCGTTGACAATCGCTCTGGCAATTGCGATTCGCTGCTGCTGCCCGCCGGAAAGAGAATCCGGCATCCGATTTTCAAAGCCGTCTAAGTTGACTAGCTTTAGCGCGTATTGGATTTTATCCTGGATATAGGCTTTACTTTTTTTCTTGATTTTTAAGCCGAAGGCAATGTTTTCCGCTACGCTCATATGGGTAAAGAGGGCGTATTTTTGAAATACAGTATTGAGCGGACGTTGGTTTGGCGGAAGACTCGTGATATCCTTGCCGTCAAACAGAACTGTTCCGGAATCCGGAGATTCAAAGCCGCCCATAATCCGTAAAGTTGTGGTTTTACCGCAGCCGGACGGTCCTAGCAGCGTGAGGAATTTATTCTCGTTAAAGTACAGGCTCAGATCATCCAAAACTACATTACTGCCATAGGTTTTGGTGATGTTTTGAAGCTCGATTAGTTTATTTGCCATTTATTTGTTCGTTCCTTTCTTCGTTCCTGTTCCAAGCGTTTGATTAAAAGCTTGGAGGTGTAGATACCCAAAGCAGCTTAGCGCCGGTTTTTTCGTTTGCTTCAAGATAGTGTGTTTTTGCTGCCGTAAAGTAAAAAGACTCGCCCTTGCGTACCATATGCCGCATATTTCCCAGATGGACGATGATGCTTCCGGCAAGGATAAAACCAAACTCTTCTCCCTCATGGGGATTGTCCGGGTAAGTAGAACCGCCGGGTTCTAAGGTGAGCAAAATAGGTTCCATCTGATTTTTTTGGGCGTTGGGGATCACCCATTCAATTTTGTTGTGCAGGTCGGTATCGATTTTTTCAAAATAATCGGACTTTTTAAATACGACCTGCTCGGAACCAGTACCGGCAAAAAATTCCTCCAGATTTGTTCCCAGGCACTGTAAAATATCGACAAGCGTCGCGATAGAAGGAGAGTTTAAATCTCTTTCTACCTGGGAGATAAACCCCTTTGACAGCTCGGAGCGGTCGGCTAACTCCTCCTGCGTCAGTCCCTTTTGTACGCGCAGTTCTTTGATTTTCTGGCCGATTTTCATATGTACCCCCTTTGGTGATAATGATAATAAACTTTAAGTTTAGAATTAGTAAACTCTGCTTATTATACACGATACCTTCCAGAAATGCAATCCCCATTTTTCAGATTCTTTTTTCTGGTAGATGTGCTTTTTTTCAAAAGGCGGCATATATTAGTAAAAGAACGAGTGCAGCGGGACATGGATAAGCTGCACAGGAGGAAGGGAGGAAGCAGTTTTGCCACAGGAACTATTTCCTACTGCTATTATCAAGGCAATGATTCCTTATGCAGATACGGGAACGGCACACTCCTTAGAGCTGCTTTTACAGACGGATGAGCTTCATACCCGGATGGGGCAGGCGAGAGCATCTTTTCAGGAATTCCGGGAGCTGTTGTCTATGGCAGGAAGAGGAGGAGCTTTGGATAATGGGGAGACAGAAGAAGAAAACGGCGGATATGAGCTGGCAGCCAGCGAATTAGGAGGGGGAATACGAAGCAGAGGGATAGGGCAGCAGATGGATTTGGAAGGGATGATACAAGCCGTACAGGCTGTCTGCAGCCCGGAAGATCGGCAGCGGCTCGATCAGATGCTGATGTTGCTGCGTGTCAGGAGGTTTTTAAGCTCCTCTCGTGACTCGTCTACGATGTTAGAAGCGCTGACCGCTTTCCTAAGCCCGGAACAGAAGAAGCAAATGGATGAAATGCTTCCTCTCTTGTCTATGATGATGGAGGCAAACAGCGCTTGATAGAGGTTTTATCCGATGGTCAGAAGGAAACAAAAAAGGGAAAACAAAAAAAGGAAAACAAAAAAAGGAGAGTGTGGCATGAGTGACGTAAGCTGGATGAACCATCCTGCGATGAAGGATATTGATGCCAGGAAGCTGGCTGTGATTGTAGAATTTGTGAATGCTGTAGAAGGGAAGAGCGGAAAAGCCGCTATGCCGATTTTAATGCAGACGCAAAAAAAACTTCACGACCAGGGGTTGGAATTTACCCCGGAGGAAACCGATCTGATGATGACGATATTAACAAAAGATATGACCGCGGCAGAAAAAGCAAAAGTAGAACAAATGAAACAGATCGTAGGGCGTTATCGAAAAAACGGAAAGTAAAAAGCAAAGACAAAAAGGGCATGGAAAAATGGTTTTTCATGTCCTTTTTGTATAGACAGCGATCTGCTAGGTAAGGTTTTTGCTTTGTACCCAGGAAAGATAAATGTTTACGGTTAGAGGGAAGTAATTTCAG
>CAJUFW010000021.1:24875-29473 GCA_910585655.1 uncultured Lachnospiraceae bacterium | reverse complement strand
CCAGTGACACGAGGATTTTCAGTCCTCTGCTCTACCGACTGAGCTATCTGGGCGTTCCTTTATGGCTTATACAGCATTTATCGTGTGCTGCATAGATATTCTACTGGATGAAAAAGGATTTGTCAACTACTTTTTTTAAAATCCTTATTTATCATACAAAACTCGCCACACAATACACCGCATAAATGATCAGCAAAACCGCTCCCTGTACGCGATATGCCCGTTTCTTCCATAAAATCGGCAAAAACAAAATCGCCATTACCAAAATACTAAGAGGCATGTCCACCCGTATCGTTTGACTTTCCAATGGTATCCCGGCCACGGCAGAAGGAATTCCCATCACCAACAGAAGATTTAAGATATTTGCTCCCAGTACATTCCCTAAGCCAACATTACCATATCCCTTTAAAAGAGACATCACGGACGTCATCAGTTCCGGTAGGGAAGTTCCAAGTGCAATAAAAGTAACGGCAATCACCCGTTCTGGCACTCCCAACGCCTCTGCAATCAAAATACCGTTATCTACCAACAGTTTCGCTCCTACATAAAGCAGCGCCGCGCAAACCGCCAAAACAACAAATTGCTTTATCAGCGAGATTTCTCCTTTTTCCTCTTGCTGCTCTTCCTCCTCATTTCCTGAAAAGCAGACATTTAAAAACGCATAGGCGCAAAAAGCTAAAATCAATATCGCTCCCATTAGCTGGTTTAGGGTTCCTGATGTATAACCGACGATCCATACAAGAGTACTTGCAACAAAGAAAAATACTGACCGCCAGGCAAGAGAACTTCTTTCTATTTTTTCTACAGGACGGATAAACTGCACCAGACCTGCAATCAAAGTCGTATTGCAGATAATAGAGCCAAACGCATTTCCGGCGCTAATAGAGGCAGATCCGTTAAAAACAGCAGTCGTTGAAACCAAAATCTCTGGCAGTGTCGTCCCTAAACTGACAATAGTCGCTCCTACTACAATTTGCGGGATTCCCAGCTTTTTTGCGATAGCTACCGCAGCGTCCACCAGACGATCCCCTCCCACACAAATCAAAACCAAACCTAATACAAACAATAAGAACGTTATCCACATAACTACTGCTCCTTCGTATTTTCCGTTTTCACACGCCTTGGCATACTTAAAATAATATGACACATTATATCATGCTCTTCCTCTGTTTGTCTATCTTACATTTTTCCGTCCTTTTTAAAAAAATATTACTTACCCAAAACTTTTATGATTTTTAGACAGTAAAACGGACAGCTTGGGGAGCTGTCCGTTTTGGAGAAGGTATTTTTGTTACTTATGGGGTGTAGCAAAAACTATATAATGTATTGGGGTTTACGAGTGTTATTATAGCAGGGGAATCCAAATAAGTGTGAACAAACTTTTATTAATTTGAACTTATTTTTTGTAGCATTTACCAGTTTACATTTCCAATTTTTAGGAATTATCTGTTCATTTTCTATAAAACATAGGGTAAACGGCTATTTTTTGTAATTATATGTAAATTACATTCTTCTACTATGATACAAATTACCGATTCTATATACGCCTTATTTTATATCATAGTTCGTTTTCTCTTCCTGCCCCTTCTGCCCCGCTGATCACAATTCTCCCATTTTCAACCTCCAGCTTTACTTTATTTCCCTCCAAGCCTATTTCCTCTAATAATTCCCGTGGAATCTGCAGCCTGCCTGCCCGATCCAACACCGCATATTCTTCCTGGGTTTCTTCCTCGGCAAAACCATGAATATCCGAAAGCCTTTCCAAATAACTTGCCTTCATGATCCGCTCACTACTGGTTTTGCCGTCGCGAATAGCAACGACACGATTGACTTTCTTAGCCAAGTTTTTGTCATGCGTAACAATCACAACCGTTAAGCCCAGTTCTTCATTCAGCTTTCGGAACACATCTAAAATATATTCCGAAGTACGGACGTCTACGGAACCCGTCGGTTCATCAGCCAGCAGTAGCTTGGGACGGTTCGCCAAGGCGATGGCAATAGCAATCCTTTGCTGCTCGCCCCCGGAAAGCTGGTTTAAGCGACTGTTTTTCCGATGCGACATTCCTACTAATTCCAGCAGCTCCAATGCACGCTCCTTTTTTCCCTTCGGATCGGCAAACAACATCGGCATTTCCACATTTTCCAGTGCTGACAGGTAAGGAAGGAGATTCCGCCCATTGTTCTGCCAGACAAAGCCTACGGTATTCCGCTTGTATTCCACCAGTTCCTTTTCATTTAACTTAAATAAATCCTTTCCGTCTACAAACAGACGTCCGGCAGAAGGACGATCCAGTCCCCCTATCATATTTAAAAAAGTAGATTTGCCGCTGCCGCTGTTTCCGATGATCGCCATCAGCTCTCCCTCGGCTACTGTTAGCTCCAGACCCTGCAAAGCCAAGACCTCGATATCCTTTGTCTTGTAAATCTTTACCAGATTATCACATTCTATCATATTTTTCTCAGACATAATTTTTTCCTTATTTTAAGTTCCGCGAACTTCCCTCCTGGACACCTTTCCCTAGCTCAGTTTCCGTCCGCAAAAACCGCGTCCGTAAATTGCGCTGTGTCCATCCTCGAAGTTCGCTGTTATATTATAATATTTTTCCGTCTTCTAGTTCGTACACCTGGTCGCCGACGTCCATCAGACCGATATCGTGGGTGGTCATAACGAGGGTGACGCCTTCCGCTTCGATCAGATCCTTAAAAATCTTGACGACCTGCAGACCGGTATTGGTGTCTAACTCGGCAGTCGGCTCATCTGCAAAAATCACCTGCGGACGGTGAGCAATCGCTCTGGCAATCGCCACGCGTTGCTGCTCTCCGCCGGACATTTCCTGCGGCATATGGTTCATACGCTGTGCCAGACCTACCATTTTCAGACATTCCTCCACTCGCTTCCGTAGCTCCTCCTGACGACTGCCTGCGCCTGCCAAACGCAGAGCGTATTCTACGTTTTCATAGGCTGTCATCATAGGAATCAAAGCTACCGACTGGAAAACAAAGCCGATAGAGCGGCGGCGCAGATGGTTTCTTTCCTGCTCCGATAAGCCTACGATACTTTTTCCCTCGTATAACACATCTCCGGAAGAGGGCTGATCTAAGGCTCCTAAAATATTCATTAATGTAGTCTTGCCAGAACCGGAACGCCCTTTTAAAATCGTCATCGCGCCCTTAGGAATATTTGCGTCAATTCCGGACAACGCTACAAAGTCCTCGTTACCTGCCACCGGAAAACGCCGAACTACCTGCTTTGCTTCGATCAAAACTTCTTTCTTGTTTTTTCGTTCTTCTGTCTTTTCTGTCTTTCCCATCTTTTCTTTCCTTTCTTTCGCGACAGCCAAATCCCGTCCTTAGCTTTCTTCGCCCAGCTTGAGCGCCTGGGAGATATTGATTCTACGTATCAGGACGCCAAGTACCACCATACAAAGCAGCAGCACCAGCCCTACGATAACAAACAGTCGTATCATATCACCGGACTGAATCAGAATCGCTAACGGCACACTTTGATCCGAAGCGGAATAAGCAAGCTGAATCAACGGAATATATAGCCTGGAAGCTAACACACCGATTCCTGCTCCCATCGCAATCGACAGACCGGAAATAAAAATCTGTTCGTTGACCAGCATCAGCAGGATTTCTCGCATTGACATTCCCATAGCGCGGAAAATACCAAACAGCAGCTCCCTGGAACGGATTGACAGCACCCAATAAATCAAAAAGCCTGCTACGCACAAAATCAGCACCACGATAAAACTAATCGTCAGAATACCGCTCGTCCCCTGAAATACTGTGTCATTTTTCAGTTCTACCAGCTCGGCAGCCGTATCGCGGAATTTTTGTATCTGCAAATCCTGCTCCTGCGCAAAATCATAGAGAAAACGCGAGCTTCCGTTTGTTCTGATCCACACTTCGTATGGCTGGACGCCCCACTCCTCCTGAAGCTGCGCCAGGTGCGCCACAATCAGGTAGTTTGTCGTCTCCGAAAGTGTCCCGTCTTGGTTGAGTGTTTTGGTACTTTTCTCCCAGGCAGGCCAATACTCGACAAAGCCGTAAATAATTCCCATCGCCGATTGCTTATCTTTGCCCGTATAGTAAATCACGTCGCCTAGCTGATACCCTAATGTTTTAAAATTCGCAGATACCAAAATGGCATTGGCATTCCCTGCCATCGCATTTAGATAGTCATAAGGGTGGGTCTGGTATAAGCTGGTATCAAACCATGCCGTTTCGCCGAACTCTTTTGTATGAATGCCTAATAAGGAGACAGTAGTCAGTTTTTCCCCATTCGCCTGGACAGACAATCGATCCTGCCGCAGTACCTTTGTGACATGTTCAATTCCTTCCAATTCTTCATATTTGCTAAAATCCGGCTCCTCATAGACGATTTCCTCGTCTGCACTGCTCACGGACGCCTCGTTGCTGTTCCATTTTTCCTGTAGTACCACATCTGCGCCAATGGAATAACGCAGGTTCTTTTCGGCATTGGAAAGAATCGTCCTCGCCGTTGCCGCATTAAAAATTCCCAAAGCAACTGTCAGCATCAGAAATACCATAATAAAACGCTGACGACTCCCGGTACGGATAATCTGCAAAAACGA